>NZ_JAPZSZ010000138.1:0-3042 GCF_027532095.1 Microcystis sp. LE19-195.1E | reverse complement strand
ATAAACGTTATCGTTTTCGTTGGATTCTGTTTGGTAGTTGTAAGCATCTGTCTTAAATAGTAAGTACCCACTTCCTACTGCATTACTGGGTAAGGTGACACTGGTATTAACCGTATAGGTTTCATTCGGTTCTAAGGGTAAGCCATAATAGCTGTCAATATAGTAGTACCAGGTTAGGGAAATATCATCACTATCCCCATAGATGTCATTGGTGGAGAAGACTACCTGGTCATACCAGTAGTAACTTCCTGTAGTAACAGAACTGTCATTTTTCCCCGTCCAGGATAGGGTAATAGTCTGACTAGCAGTAGCCGTAGTCGGTGCTGTTACTTCAGTAATAATTAAATTGGGTTGACTAATGACTATAGGAATACTATATATATTATCCGTATCATCGGTTTCTGCTTGATAATTATATTGATCCGTCTTCAGCAATAAATAGCCACTCGTAGCAGCTATATAACTAGGCAAGGTAACATTGCCCGTCATTGTATAAGTTTCATCGGGATCTAAAGGTACGTTGCTATTAGATGAATCAATCCAAAAGTTATTTATATAATAGTCATTATCATTGCCCCAGATGTTATCAGAAGAATAGACAATGCCATCGCTCCAAGAACTCCATGGGGTGGTAACTGTACCTTGATTTTTAACCGTCCAATTCACGGTGAAAGACTGTTCTAAACCCACATTAGTAGGAGCAGTAGCCTCAGTAATCACTAAATTGGGTAACTCTCCCGTTAGGGTGATAGAGGGAGAAAATTCTGAGGTGTTGCCATCGGGATTAGTTGCTGTGCCAGTAATATAGCTATACAGTCTCTCGGCAGACAAGGAAAGGGTAAAATCAGCACGACCATTATCATCCGTAGTCACAGTGATATAGGTACGGTAATCCTCTCCTTCTCCGTTACCACTAGCATCCTGTGTACGATTAGCAAAAATTTCAATCCTGTATTCCTTATTGGCTTCACTATCTAGATAACCAATCAAGGTGGCTGTTCCTGCGACAACTTCAGCAGAGGTGAAAACGGGATAGTTTTGTAAAGCATTCGCTCCTGTATCGCTATCACCTTCATCATTAACGGTGACTCCATCCCGTCCTAAATCAATCCCTAAACCATAATTCTCATAGATACTATTGCCTTGAATAGTATTTTTCTGAGAGTTATCTACAGAAATGCCATTAGAGTTGCTATAGTTAATGGTATTTCCTGTAATTGAATTACCTTGTGCCTCTTCTTGGATACTCATACCCTCGGCATTATTAAACAGAGAATTACCTGTAATTTGATTACCTGTTGCATCTGCTCCACGAATAACAACACCGGTCGATTGATTATAATAGATAATATTACCTTGTACGAGGGTATTTTTTGCTCCAGCTAAATCAATTCCATCATCCCCGTTACCTAAAAAACTATTGTTGTAGTATTGGTTAGTGCCAATCCAGTTACTGAGTATTTGATTATTATTGGCGATATTTCCATAGGACAATACACTTACGCCAGTGTTAGTATTGCCAGCAATAACGTTTTCTTGAATAATATTATCTGAACCGTTAACTATCCCCACACCAACCCCATTAGGACTGGATGAATTTCCCGATGAATCAAGACCAATGTAATTATTAATGACTTGGTTGTTAATTGCAGTTTCACCATTAATTAATACACCTGTTCCCGTATTACCAGAGATAATATTCCTTTCACTGGTATATCCCCCAATCAAATTATTGGCAGATTCAATTAAAATACCCCCTTCTCCATTGCCATTGCTAAAGAAAAATTCGACAGCCAATCCCTCAAGATTGTTGCCGGTTTCGCTAATGATATAATTAACTTCACCAATATAATTACCTTGAATAATATTATTACCTTGATCAATTAAGCGTATTCCATAGCTACTAAACTGGGTAATAATTAAGCCACGGACGGTACTGTCACCGGCACTAATAACTAGACCTGATAATCCTTCACCTGCTTGATAACCACTAATTTGAATTATCGGCGTTCCCTCGTATCCCGGTTGACTGGTAGCATCAATCAAGACAGGGGACGTAATTTCCGGCAAAGCCGATAAGGGAGTTATGGTATTTGTATAGTATCCACCCTCACCAATATTAAATACAATGGTATCTGTACCCGGATTATTATTAGACTCAGTTATTGCCCATCTTAGGGAACCTTCCCCATCATCGTTGGTATTAGTAACTGTGTAAGTAGTTCCTAGATTAGAGGTTGCAGTTGTTGTTTCCTGTACTGACAGAGGATTATTCATATCCTTAGCTCCAAGACAAAGAAGGTTAATACTGGGGCGTTCATCGTTGAGTATTTCTCAGGAAGTTTAGCCTAAGCTACCTAGCTATGTCAAGAAGTTTTCAGTAATTTCACAGGAACTTTAAAAAAACTTAACCAAATTTAGAGTATATAGCTATTGGCTATCCCCTTATTACTTCTATATTCTGGGTTATAACTGTTGAGATTGTTTGGGCTGCCACCGGTAAGGCTATGTTTATAAGTACCTAAGCAAAATTAATTACACATCTAAGCCACTACTCCGTCAGACTTCTGGTGTGAGGAAACAGTGAACTGAAAACTCAAATCCGATCCCTAATAGCTGTCTCCCGTCTCCCGTCTCCCGTCTCCCGTCTCCTGTCTCCTGTCTCGGAGTCTCCTGTCTCGACTAGGAAATTAATTTTGCACGACTACTTATTCTTAGGTTGTGTTAATAGCTTAATTTCTATGGTTTTCATAGTCTAAAAACAATAGTTATCCTCTTGTGTGAATAGGAGGAAAATCTAAGCTGGTATCTCCAATTCAGCCGCTCATAAGTGGGTGGGTGGAATTAAATATAAAATGAACGTAGGTTGGGTTGAAGCATGAAACCCAACGCCCGCATGGGTTACGCTACCGCTAACCCATCCTACAAATAATTGTGCCTCCCTACTTAACTAGATAAGAGAAACTGTAGCGATTAATAAGTGCCTAAGCAAAATTAATTAGGTTCTTCGGTTTGTGCTATGCAACGGACAGGATTATAAGA
>NZ_JAPZSZ010000136.1:0-2144 GCF_027532095.1 Microcystis sp. LE19-195.1E | reverse complement strand
TAAATTGCTACAAAGACGCTTGAAACATCAAGTCAAAGGCTCGAACAATTGGTTGAAACTCCAAGATAAGATAGCGAGATTACACGAAAAAGTGTCTAATACTCGTAGAGATTGGCATTTTAAGTTAGCTCATTACCTTTGTGATCTTGCTGATAATATTTTCGTTGAAGATATTAACTTCGTTTCTTGGTCTAGAGGGATCGTTAGAAAACAATCTCTAGATTCGGGTATCGGTAGTTTTATTAACGAGATACTACCGTTTGTCGCTTGGAAACGGGGAAAATATTATCTTAAGGTTGATAAAAACGGAACTTCCCAGGATTGTCCGAATTGTGGCGCAATTACTGGCAAAAAGTCGTTATCAGAAAGAGTTCACCGGTGTGATTCTTGCGGCCACATTGAACCGAGAGATACGGCATCAGCAAAGGTAATCGAGAACCGAGGAAAAAACGCGGTCGGACTGACCGTGTTAGAAAACGCTCGCGGAGGCGATTTGACGGGGATCGACCGGTTAAACCAGGTCGATCTAGTTAAAAGCCTAAGAACCGAGAATCCCCCGCTACACCGCGCGAGCGGTTAGCGGGGGAGAGTCAAATTCTGTTAGTTGATCTAGCCCTATTTTACCCAGAGAACAAATCGCCCACCCTCGGTCAGACTAAGCTTGATGGTCATCGGATTTAATGGCTACCGCTTGGTAGTAAGAGGCGATCGCTTCTGCCCATCTGCCTAAATTACCTAACGCAATCCCTCGGTTGTACCAAGCATCAGGGTAATCGGGTTTAATTTCTAAAGCTTTGTCGTAGGATGCGATCGCTTCTTATAATCTGCCTAAATTCCTTAACGCATTCTCTCGGTTAGTCCAAGCTTGATGCTTATCGGGTTTAATTTCTAAAGCTCGATCAAAGGATGCGATCGCTTCTTCTAATCTGCCTAAATTATCTAACGCAGCCCCTCGGTTGTTCCAAGCTTCATGTAAATCGGGTTTAATTTCTAAAGCTCGATCAAAGGATGCGATCTCTTCTTCTAATCTGCCTAAATTACCTAACGCAATCCCTCGGTTGTACCAAGCATCAGGGTAATCGGGTTTAATTTCTAAAGCTCGATCATAGGATGCGATCGCGCCGATAAAATCCCCATTCATGTATTTCTGGGTTCCTTGCTCAAACCAGAATTCGGCATCCTGAACAATCGGGGTATTATTAGCGGTGGATAGTCTTTGAGTTGTCGAAGTTTTCCCTTGATTCAAAAGTTGATAGAATTTTTGGACTTCCGTTAAATCCGTCTCCTTTGGGCCTAGATTTTCCTCCTCCACACCGGAAACATCCCTCACCGCGTCGCGTAACTGGAGGCTAATCCGTTGGGACACTTCCCCCAGATTTCCCGTCATCACCCTCCCTAAAGCCGCCAGATCCCGCCCTAAAGTTTGATAATCTTCTGGATACCGTAGCCATTCCTCGCTTTTGACCTCTAACCACCGCGCCAGCTTTTTATCGTCACAATGGCGACTGTATAGCCATCCCCGTAACCCGCCGGTAGTGGTTCCCGCCGCTACCTGCTCGAATAACCCCATCAATATCCCTTCATATTCCCCATCGCTGGGTTCTGGAGGAGTATTTTGGACTTTTTTGGGGTTAATTGCCTTTGGACTGGCAATAAAGAGCGATTTTAGCCAATTCCAGAGCTTTTTTAGTAAGGATAGCATCGAAGAAAAGCGGGAAAGAAGATAATGAAATTATATCTCTACTGCCGAAAGGGACGACTTTCGGGGTTCATACTCGTCCTGAAAGGGGAAATCGGCAATCGAACTTCTGAAAATATCCTAGCGATCGCTATCTTCCAGCGAGCGAGCCAATTCTAAGACCTGTTCGAGAGATAATCCCAGAGAAGCGGCGATTTCTTGGGGATTAACCCCCGCTCGCAATAATAAGGGAACAGAAGCCAATTTTCCGATGATTTCCCCTTCTTGGCGACCTTCTTGGCGACCTTCTTGGCGACCTTCTTGGCGACCTTCTTGGCGACCTTCTTGGCGACCTTCTTGACGACCTTCTTGGCGACCTTCTTGGCGACCTTCCTCTAGGGCCTCCTGAAACACACGCGTCTGTCTTAACTCGCTTAAACTAAACATAGCTTCTATCTCCTTTCGA
>NZ_JAPZSZ010000060.1:0-8332 GCF_027532095.1 Microcystis sp. LE19-195.1E | reverse complement strand
TAGACCTCTTGCAAAAGTCTTAAGTCGATCCTTGTACAGCAACATTTTTGAAGATTATCAACTACTAATAAATAATTAACTGAAAGTCCCTCCCATTATTGTTTCTATCGTTTGTTTTCGGATTTATGCAAGAGGTCTATTGCAGTGTTTCCCAAATTTTACCCTTTGTGGCTCGATCAGGAATAATTAATGCTGACAGTGCCATCTCTATAGGTATGTCTGGGGTTGGGGAAGTGGTAATTATAAATTATAAATTATGAATTGGGGAGGTGGGGAAGTGGGGAAGTGGGGAAGTGGGGAAGTGGGGAAATTGAACTAAAACCCCAAAACCCTATCACCCCAAAACCCTATCACCCTATCTCCTGTCTCCTGACAGTTTTTAAATATTTTTCAACATCAGCAAAGAGCGAGTTTGAAAGCCGAGATTTTGGTAGAGATTGAGAGCATTGTCGTTATTGATGAAGACTTGTAAACCGATGCGGGTTTGTCCGCGACTTTTTGCCCAATCCTTAGCTCGATCGATTAGTGCGCTGGCGATACCTTGGCGACGATGCTGGGGATCGACGTAAATTAGGAAAATATGACCATAGCGATCGCCTGTCACCTGATCGACGGCGCTCCCCATCCAGAGACAAGCGATCGCCGTTTGTTGTCCTTCGACGATCCACAGGGGAGTATCGAGGCAAAAAAACTGTCTGACTGTATCAGCTAGATGGGAGAGGTTTTTTTGTTCGGGAAAAAATTCTTGATAGCTGCGGGTGAGAAAATTAATTAGTAGATAGCGATCGCTCG
Source organism: Microcystis sp. LE19-195.1E (assembly GCF_027532095.1). NCBI lineage: Bacteria > Bacillati > Cyanobacteriota > Cyanophyceae > Chroococcales > Microcystaceae > Microcystis > Microcystis sp. LE19-195.1E. The sequence continues at coordinate 7,540 of NZ_JAPZSZ010000060.1, read as the reverse complement.
GTTTTCCCAGTCGCAGCCGATAATCTTCGGGAAGGTTAGCCATGCCAAGGATAAGAGAAAATTATGCCCAGGGATGGCTCGATCGGAGCGGGTGCCGCTAAATCTGCCGGTAAAAAAATCCGGATGCCAGTGGCAACCAGAGCAACTAAAAACACGAAGATAGTCAGGAGCGGGGCGATATATTGCCGGAAAAAAGCCATAATTATTTGATCTCTAAACTGCTGTTCCTTCTATTTTAAGGATTGCCAGTGGAGATATCGGCAATTTTTTTAAAAAAATTCGCCCAAAAAAAGTGATCGGCATACCGATCACTAGAAACCGACAACTAGACTATGGCTAAACACCGATTAAATCTAACGAAGGTGCAAATAGGCCGCCTCTGCTTCCAATTGACGCACTAGAGCCTCATTTCCCTGCGCTCTAGCTACTTCCAGTCGGTGTTGTAAATTTCTGCGGAGTGTTTCCCTATGGGCCACGGTGGCCTGTGTTAGGACTTGCTGACGATTTTTGTTCATGGTGGACAGACTTTTGAGCGACTTAACTTACCTTATATCTAAATCATAACATTCTCCTTAGGAAACTGTATCTTTAGCTACTGAATTTAGCGTTAAGATTTATTAAAGCTGTTGGCAACCATAGTGACAAGTCAATGACGGAACAGGCACTGATAACCCTTACTAGCGATTTTGGACTACAGGACGGTTATGTGGGCATTATCAAGGGAGTAATCGCGGGAATTGCCCCCCATGCTCGCACGATCGATCTGAATCATCAAATTTCGCCCCAAGACCTTTACGCTGGTCGTTTTATCCTCCTGAATGCCTATCAATATTTTCCCCAAGGCACTATTCATCTGGCAGTTATAGATCCGGGGGTAGGAAGCAAAAGACGCGGAGTAGGGATTCGTTTTGCCGGTGGTTATTTAGTTGGTCCAGATAATGGTTTATTTAGTGGCATTTTAAGCCAATCTCCCGCTATATCTGCCGTTAATCTCGATAATTCTTCCTATTGGCGCACCCCTAACCCTAGCACTACTTTTCATGGTCGTGATATTTTTGCTCCTGTGGCCGCTTATTTGTCCCGGGGAGTACCCCTAGAAATGTTAGGTGAGATTATTGATCCCGATAGCTTGCAACAATTAGCGATCGCTGTTCCGCAAATCGAGGAAGATAAAATCAGGGGTCAAATTCAATATATTGACATTTTCGGCAATTTAATCAGCAATATTCCCGATTATCTCCTAGAGGGAAAAAATTGGTCGGTGCAGTTGGGGCCAAAAATTATCCCCGCAAAAAACACCTACAGTGATGTTCCTTCCGGAGAAATAGTTGCTTTTATCGGTAGTCACGGGGGGTTAGAAATTGCCGTCAATAGTGGTAGCGCCCAAAAGCAATTACACCTAAATATTGGCGATGCGATCGAGGTTACAATAGATAGGAGATAGGAGATAGGAGTCAGGAGTCAGGAGTTAGCAGTCAGTATTCTCCGAGTCAGGAGATAGGAGTCAGGAGTCGGTCGTCAGGAGTCAGGAGACGGGAGACGGGAGATTATTTTTATTTATTCTCCCCAATTCATAATTCATAATTCCCACTGATAACTGATAACTGATCACTGATATAGCTTTTTAATCAATTCTCATACTAATATCTAACCAAGTAGAACGGGTAATCGGGGCGCTAGTGGAAATATAATCTACTCCTGTTTCGGCAACGTTGCGAATGCGATCGAGGGTAATATTTCCCGATGCTTCTATTTTGGTTTTACTATTAAAATTGCGGATCATCTCCACAGCAGTTTGCATCATCTCTAAATCCATATTATCTAACATAATGATCTCTACCTGCTGCTGCAGGGCCTGATTCACTTCTTCTAATTGGCTGGTTTCTACCTCAATTGTGAGAGGATAGGGCATATTTTGCCGTACACGACGCACTGCTTCCTCAATGCTGCCCGCTGCTTGAATATGATTATCTTTAATCATAATTGCATCATCTAAGCCCAAACGATGGTTAATAGCGCCACCGATACTGGAGGCATATTTTTCTAAAATTCGCAATCCGGGGGTAGTTTTGCGAGTATCCACCAATCTTGTCGATAAATCGGCAATTTTCTCCACATACTGACGAGTGGCACTAGCAATCCCACTCAAGCGCATGGCAAGATTTAAAGCGACTCTTTCCCCAATTAACAGCGCATCGAGGGAACCTTCTATCTCAGCAATAACTTTAGACTTGGGGCAAAATTCCCCCTCGGCAACGGTGGAGGTAAAGTGAATAGTGGGGTTAAGCAGTTGAAAAACTCTTTCAGCTACGGGTAAACCGGCAATAACTCCCGCTTCTTTGGCAATCCAACTAGCTTGACCAATTTTAGCATGACCGAAGAAAATTGCTTGGGTGGTGCGATCGCCTCTACCGAGATCTTCTCGTAACCAGTTTTCTAACAAGGGATCAAGGACTAATAGGGGCGGTAACATAGAATTTATCGAAAAAATCGGGACGTATTTATTTTAAGTCTAGGAATGTTTGACCTTTTTGTAAACTTTCTTTAATCGAAACTTATCCCTTCATAGAGTAACTCGATCGCACAGTGAAAATCGAGACTAGATAGAATAATTTCTTCCCCTTGACTATAAGCGCAGTAAAACCAAATTTTATCTTCACCGCGACGATAAACCTCAACACTGATCGATTCGGCATCGACTAAAACGTATTCTTGTAAACTGGCAATCTGACGATAATATTGTAACTTTTTGGTGCGATCATAGTTTCCTGTGCTAGGGGAAAGCACTTCAATAATCACTTGTGGATGTTGAATAAAATTACGAGATTCTCTATCCCTAGAATCGCAACTAATCACCAAATCGGGATAAAAATAACGACTATTATTAGCTTGTACTTTCGCATCAGATACATTCACCCGACAGCCTCGCGGACGGAGATGAAGTCTTAAAGCAGTGTAAAAATTCAAGGTAATATCATTATGAGGCAGACTACCCCCAGTCATGGCGATAATTTCCCCATCAATGTATTCATGGCGACATTCCTGTGTAGCTTCCCATTCTAGATACTCTTCCGGGGTCATTCTTTCTGGGTATTGAGGTTGAGCGATCATTTTTCTTTTTCCTTGTCAACTAACTAAATGAATATCCCATTTCCTTTTTATGTTAGAACATTTTCTCGCCCGAAGATTTAAGAATAGTCATAATTAAGCGGTGACTGATTAGCCTAATGATAAGATGGAGACAGAAAGCATTATTATCGCAGGTCGCTAAGATGACGAAAACAGTTGCCGATATCATGACTCCCAATCCCATCACCGTCACCGCTAACACTTCTCTGTCTGAAGCAGTGAAGATTTTGGCCGAAAAGCGGTTTAGTGGTTTACCCGTGGTGGATGACAATATACGACTGATTGGGGTTATCTCCGAAACTGACCTTATGTGGCAGGAAACGGGAGTAGAAGCTCCTCCTTACATTATGCTCCTCGATAGTGTCATCTATCTACAAAATCCTAGCCGTCACGAGAAATTACTCCATAAAGCTCTCGGTCAAACCGTGGGGGAAGTAATGACCGATAAACCTATTAGTATCACAGCCGATCGCCCTTTGAAAGAAGCGGCCTCGTTAATGTATGATCGTCATGTGCGTCGTTTACCGGTGATTGAGGAAGAAACCCACAAAGTAATTGGTATTATCACTCGCGGTGATATCATTCGCGATATGGCAAAATCCGAAGCATAATTGCTTTTCTAGGGCAACAATTAACTAAAAGGCCTTGAACAAATGAATCAATCTCAGGAAACGGTTACTTATTCCCTAGAAACTATCTTGACGCGGATGGAGGGAAAAATCGATTCGTTACAAAAAGATGTGACGGATTTAAAGGTAGGGCAAGCGGTGTTAACGGGAAAAGTTGAGGGAATAGAAAATCGATTAAACTCATGGGGGTAAAACCAGAAATATGTGAAAACTTTTTTTCTGAGCAGTAATCCCTAAATTCTTGTTTCCCTTGCAATTTTTCTAAAAACTATCAGGATGAAGCGCCGTCAATTTCTCACTAATTCCGCCCTAACTGCTGTTAGTTTTTCCCTAATTACCAGAAAAGTTATTAGCAATAATTTTCCTCTAATTAAACCGCCACATCTACAACCGGGGGACGGAGTGGGTATTATTAGTCCGGCGGGGGCAACTTTTAAAGAAGATGATTTGAATATAGTTATTGAAGCAGTTAAAGCTTTAAAATTAGTCCCAAAAGTTGGTCAACACGCTTTAGATCGTTATGGTTATCTAGCCGGTAAAGATAGCGAGCGAGCCGCGGATATAAATCAATTTTTTGCCGATGATAATATTGCCTTAATTTTACCAATTCGCGGCGGTTGGGGAAGTGCTCGTTTATTACCTTATCTCGACTACGATTTAATTCGCCGTCATCCGAAAATTATCTGTGGTTTTAGTGATATAACTTCTTTATTATTAGCTATTTATGCCAAAACTGGTTTAGTTACTTTCCATGCTCCCAATGGCTTTTCTAGTTGGCGCACCGCTCAAACTGAAAGCTTTCGACAGGTTTTATTTTCTGGGGAAAAGTTGACTTTTAGAAATATTCCCGATCCCGATGATGCCAATCGTTTAATGCGGGTAAAAAATCGGATTCAACCTATTACTAAAGGTCAAGCAAAAGGTAAATTAATCGGTGGTAATTTAACCACTTTAGCCTCGATCGCAGGTTCTCCCTATCTACCAGATTTTACCAGTGCTATCCTATTTTTAGAAGATATTGGTGAAGATATTTATGAAATAGATCGCCTGTTAAATCAATTAAAATTAGCGGGAATTCTCGATAATTTAGCTGGGTTTATCTTCGGTCAATGTAGCAATTGTGGCGCCGATAGTGACTATGGTTCCCTGACTTTAGAAGAAGTGATCCGAGAATATATCCAACCCTTAAAAATTCCCGCTTGTTTAGGTTTGATGATCGGACATTTGGAGATTATCGAGACTCTAGCTATTGGTATTGCAGTAGAATTTGATGCTAATCGGGGAACAATTACTATGTTAGAATCGGCGGTTAGTAAGTAGGTGTTAAAGCATCAAAAACTGTTCCGGCGTTGCCACTCAAAGACTTTTTCAGCAGCTCCTATATTAATTTTTTGGGTACTGATAAGTAGTTGGACAAAAGTAAAGTTAACTGTGGGGTAAGGAGTCAGTCCCGATGAAAAAATTTTCACCCCCACAGATGAAAGAGGTTTCTTTCCCTACACCCCACACCCTACACCCTACACCCTCTTTCAAGTCAGAGGAATGTAGCGAAATATACGGAGCGCTCGAACCAATTTGTAATATATGTGGGCTATAAAATAGGATGATGCGAGCGTTGTCCATACTTGCATCGGGAGGGAACCGTGACGACTTTTCTGGCTTCGCTCAATTTACTGCCTTCTAGTTCTCCCGCTGCCAATTTTCGGACTGGAGAATGGACTTTTCCCACACTCTACTCCACTCTTGCTCCTGCTGCCCTAGCAGATTTAGTTTTTTCTCGTTACGAGATTGATGTACCGAAAAATTGTCAATTTTGGCATCGGGGTTTAAGTGATGTGTATCTCCTCGAAACCCTGAAAACTCCCTACATTTTGCGCGTATCTCACTGCCATTGGCGCAGCAAAATGGAAATAGACTTCGAGTTAGAATTATTAGATTATCTCGATCGCTCTCAGGTTCCCGTCGCCGCCCCAATTCGCAGCAAAAACGGTGATTTATCCCTAGAAATTAATGCTCCGGAAGGGAAACGTTACGCCGTCCTTTTTCCCTATGCTCCTGGAGGAATTGCTATTGGGGACATAGATATAGAACAAGCCTATCATTTGGGGGCGATCGTGGCTAATTTACATCGGGTGACAGCAGATTTTCAACCCCTAGCCTATCGTCATCCCCTCAACCTCAAATATCTTCTCGACGATTCCCTGCAAATTATCGCACCTTTTCTGCACCAACGACCGAGCGACCTAGACTGTGTCTTAGAAACCATTGGGGAAATAGAGGAAGAAACCGCTAAATTACCGAGAGAATCTCCCTATTGGGGCATTTGTTGGGGCGATCCTCATAGTGGTAATGTGCATATCACCCCTGATAATCAGATGACCCTATTTGATTTCGATCAGTGCGGTTATGGTTGGCGAGTTTTTGATATCGCTAAATTTCTGCAAGTTTCCCTACAATCCGGCTTAAATCGCCAGGTTCGCCATGGTTTCATCCAAGGCTACGATGAAACAGTGCCTTTAACCGATGGTGAATTATCTTGTCTTCAGTATCTCACCCAAGCGGCCTATATTTGGTCTTGGTCAATTAGCTTAAATAACCTGCGTTTAACCGATTATAGTCGTCTCTGTGGCAATTATTTTAGTAGCCGTTTGGCCATTCTCAAACGCTTAAGAACCCAAGAATGGGAATTATTCTAAGCAGCCTTAATCTTGTCGATGACAGCAGCCTCAACTAACGAAGATAAACTTTCTTGCCGGTCAATCGCCACACCGGGGATCGATCCCTGTATGCTGGTAAGTATAGATAATCACTAGGTAAAGACTTTCTTCTCCATCTGCCAAAAGTGAAGCAAGCTTTACCGCTTTTGAATACTCCCTCACAGCCTCACAGACAGATGGTATTATGTCCAGAAGAAAGAAGAAGTTTCCCTGTGGTCACAAGGGTTATGGCCAAGTCTGCCATCATTGCGCTCAACTAGATGCCGCTTGGGAAGAAAGAAAACGTCAAAAAAATGCTTGGGAAGCCACTTTTTCCCAAGATCCGATCGATCTGCGGGAATTACCGAAAAATGTGGTACTTAAAGCTAGGGAAATCCTGCAAGGATTGCAAAATCACCGCAATTATCGAGATTTCCACGGTAAACGATTGCGACACGATCGCTTTATTATCAGTATCCCCGTTACCCGCAATTATCGCCTCATCTGTCGCGACCACGGCAATCTCCTCGTCCCAGAAGCGGTCATCTCTCACGAGGACTATAACGTCTGTAAACCGGGTAGGTGAAGCTAATCTTTAGGTTGCTTGGGAAGATTTATGTCTCCCCAAAATCCGGCAGCCAATTTTGATCGAGAATCTCCTCTAGACTAGCTAACAATTCCACAGGGAAAATACTGGCATCTAATTGGGTTTCGTCAATAATCAGATGGCGAGCATCGAGATAACATTTCGCTAAAATTTCTCTTAAATAGGACTTTAAACTGGGACTATCTTCTAAAAGATCGGCAATTTGTAGGCGAAAATTTCTGATTTCTTTTTTCCATGCTGCTTGATTGTAATCTCGTGGCGATTGCCAGTAAGTTAACTTTAGTAAATGCTCTAAAAGTCGAGTTAAGAGACTCTTAAGCGCTCGTCGATTATTTTTTCCCAAATCTGCCAACTCCTCTAATAAATTCTGCCAATCTACTGCTTGAAAATCCCCTTGACGCAATTGGTTGATAGTGGACTCTAACCAAAGTTGATAATCGCTATCGTAGAGATTTGAAATGGTAATATTCATCATTTTT
>NZ_JAPZSZ010000171.1:0-1552 GCF_027532095.1 Microcystis sp. LE19-195.1E | reverse complement strand
CAGGGTAATCGCGCGTTGACCGAGCCCTTGAATTCCGAGAAGTTAGTCTAAATTTTGGCGTTTGTTCCGATTCTATCCGAGTAATTTTCCGAAATTTAGGGGGTTTCTAATCCTCGAAAACCGATGAACTCAGAAGGAACTTTATCTACTGGGTTCTTTCATTCCAGACTGGATTGGTCGCAACGCGCTCGCTGCGCGAGAACGCTCACAAGTCTAATTGACACCTCCTTTTTCAGTCAACCGCACTGGCCTCCAAGATTTTTACCATGAAATTATCATCCATGCTCGCCCTATAACGTTTCATTTTCAGACTCATTTTCGAGGGCTCCCGCTTCAACAAATTCACACTTAAACGGCGCAACAGACCTAGGTTTTCCGCTCCATGCCCCAGACGAACCCGACTGGCATCTTCATTAAAGGTAACATCGAGTACCCAATGGAGACTATTTTCAATACTCCAATGTCCGCGAATCACCTCGGCGTGTTTTTGGGCATCCGCTGCTAAACTACTGATGAAGAAGCGAATTTCTGTAGTAGTTTTATTCCATAATTGGCGGACACTGCGAACCATGACTAGGGTGGTTAGGCCAGGCCACAGACTCTGCCGATGCAGGGGCGGTAATTGGGACACCGGCACCACCCAAATTTGACGGGTTTCGATACGGTGATGCCCCGACTCCACCTTTTCGTGGTAGCTGTATTCAATCCCTTGCCAATCCCCGGCTATAGCTTGGTCAAACCAGCCTTCTACTTGTTGAAAGAGCTTGCCCTGATTGCCTTTGAGGGCTAAGACGTAATCTCCGCCCCCAGACTTGATTTGTTGGGCAATTTCCGTCTGGGTTCCCATGGCATCCAAAGTGACTATCGCTCCCTTGAGATTGAGCAATTGCACTTCTGAGCGGCACGGCGGTAATTTCATTGGATTTACTGTCCACTTTTTCTTGGGCTAAGACTAACCCATGTTCGCTACTCCAAGCACTTACTGTGTGCAAAGCCTTTAGTTTCTTTTCACGGTCATAGGAACCCTTGGCGGTTTTCCCATCTATGTGGATTAGTTCTAGGTTCAATTTTTCGGTGATTTCCCCGATCCACCCTAGGAATCCCGACCTTAATTGCTCGGGTTCTAGCATTCCTAAGACTCGACCCAAGGTGTCGTGGGAAGGTATCCCATTGGGTAATTCCAAAAAGGTTTTCAACCAGGATTGTTTGGCTTTTCCGTAGGCTTCTATGGCGACAAACCCGTCGGCACCCGCTAAGACCGCCAAAATGGCTAGGGCAATTAGGGATACCAGGCTGTGATTGCGTCCCCTGTCCGCTCTGGGGTCTTCTAGGTGCTGAAAATGTTTCAAGACACTCTTTCTTAAAAGTTTTGCCTCTCGCTCTTGCTTGGGGTTCAAGACTAGGGGACCAAATCCTTCTGCCATACTCAACCACTAAAATACAGGATTTTTCACTTCCTCTCAGATTAACTCAGGCCAGTTCGTCGTCACCAAATTAACAGTTAGGGATTTTTGTCTGTTACCATCTATACAAAACGACGCGCGATTACCCT
>NZ_JAPZSZ010000321.1:0-1899 GCF_027532095.1 Microcystis sp. LE19-195.1E | reverse complement strand
ACAGATAACTCAGCATTCTCGATTGTAGGGAATCAATTACAGATTAATAATTCCCCCGATTTTGAAACCAAGAATAGTTACAGCATTCGGGTAAAAACCACCGACCAAGGGGGACTAAGTTTTGAGAAAACCTTGACAATTACTGTCAATGATGTTAATGAAACTCCCGGTAATCAAGCTCCCACAGCCCTAATTTTCCAAAATGCTGTCACCGAGTTAGCTGAAAATGTCGATGTCACCCCAGAATTTAAAGTCGCCGATCTCCTGATTGAAGATGATGGTTTAGGAACCAATAATCTCTTCCTCACGGGACGGGATAAGGAGCGCTTCTTAATTCAGAATTCGGCTCTTTTCTATGTCGGTTTTACTCCTAATTTTGAAGCCCAAAATAGTTACGAAGTCACCGTCAATGTCGATGATACAACCGTTGGTGTCACCCCCGATCTCACCCAAACCTTCACTTTAAACATCACCGATGTCAATGAAGCTCCCACAGCCCTAATTCTTGCCAATAGCACTAAGGCGATCGCTGAAAATACCGATACCAGTCAAGGTGTAAAAGTTGCCGATATTCAGATCAGCGATGATGCCTTGGGGACAAATAGCCTTTCTTTGTTGGGCAATGATCAGAGCAGTTTCCAGATTCGTGGCCGGGAGTTATTCTTCATCGGTAAGGCTGATTTTGAAGCCCAATCCCTCTATAATCTGACGGTGGCGGTGACGGATACCACCCTCAAACTGGCTCCCAATGCCACACCAGACGCAACGGTTAATTTCACCCTAGAAATTACCAATCTACCCGACCAAGCCGTTAATCCCCAAACCCTCCAATTTAAAGATACGGGTAATGGACAAGGTTCTCTGGTTTTCAACTTCAGTAACTTGCCCGGTAGCATACAGGTGACAGCCATTGAGGAAGGACTCAAACAGACGGGAGCTTTCTTCAATAACGTTGTCGGTCTCTATCCAGTGGCGGATGACAACGGAGCCGTTTTTGACAGCCTCGATTTAGATGGAGATGGCAACGTGACAGAGTTAATTCAACCGGGTCAAGCGGGTTATGCGCGTACCGCCTTAAGTCAAGCGGTGAATAACTTCATTTTGCAGGCCAGTGGGGAAGGGGCAAACCAAAGCACCACCGCCGCTGAATTTGGGGATGTGTTGTTGGAAGGGGGGCGACGCTACGCACCCTTTGTCATTGCCAATGGGGGCAATCTGGGAGAAAGTCTGCAAGGGAGTATTCAGGCATTTTTGACCAAGAATCCCGATAACGTGGCGGCTACCCTAGAAAACTATATAAGTCATGAAGTGGCCTACTTCTCCTTTGGGTCGGCAAATCCCGATGGGGCGGAACATTTACGGTCAAGGGGGAATAATATCTTTGGCTTTGAGGATTTACCGGGTAACTTACCCAATATCAGCGATAACGATTTTAATGATGGGATTTTGGCGTTTAATTTTATTGCTTAACCCCAGTTCGGGTTAAACGGAGGGGGATAAGGCCCATTCCATTATTGCGCCGCCTGACCGCTAGAGGTGGCCAGGGCCGCCGCGCCTCCTTCTAAAGCCGCGATCCGCTTCTCGAAGACATCGGTGGTCGGGTTCATGATCCTGGTGTAGATGTTGCCGAACTCTTCCAAGGCAAACAGTCGCGCCCCGTGGTCGGCATCGTTGAAAACGTAGGAGGTGGTTTGTTGACTCTCCCCCGCTAACCGCTCGCGCGGTTTAGCGGGGGATTCTTGGTTCATAGGCTTTTAACTAGGGCTTGCTGAAAAAGTCATTGAAAAGTACAGGTCTCTTAATCAATGATTTCACTTAGCTACAAGCATAAGCTTTAGTTGTTGATTAATTTTTAAGTTATAACTTATCCTAATCATTGACCGAGAAAAAGTGCTGTTT
>NZ_JAPZSZ010000197.1:0-4171 GCF_027532095.1 Microcystis sp. LE19-195.1E | reverse complement strand
GAGAATCGTGCTTCAAAACCTTGCGTCTTCATCGGCCCGCGTCCTGTAGGGGCGAAGCATTCGGATAAAAAATCTACGGTTTCACCGATAGGTTATTGCCCGAATGCTTCGCCCGTACTTTTTCAGCAAACCCTAATTATTAATAGTCGAAGTCACCACCGCCGGCGGGAGGAGCGGATTTTTCTTTTTCCGGTTTATCCACAACAATACACTCGGTAGTTAAAACCATACCGGCGATAGAAGCGGCATTTTGTAGGGCAGAACGAGTCACTTTAGCGGGGTCAACGATACCCGCCTCAAACATATCGGAGAACTCACCGGTAGCGGCATTATAACCGACATTAAAGGGCTTTTCTTTCACCCGTTCGGCAATAACTGCACCGTTTTGGCCGGCATTTTCAGCGATCCGTTTTAAGGGGGCAGAAATCGCACGAGAAACGATTAAAGCACCGGTTAATTCTTCATGCTGGAGGGTTTCTTTGGCCCAAGTTTCCAATTGGGGAGCGAGGTGAGCTAAAGTAGTACCACCCCCGGGGACGATACCTTCTTCTACGGCTGCTTTAGTGGCGTTAATTGCGTCTTCTAGGCGCAATTTGCGGTCTTTCATTTCCGTTTCGGTAGCGGCACCGACTTTAATCACTGCCACACCGCCAGCTAATTTAGCCAGACGTTCTTGCAGTTTTTCTTTATCGTAGGAAGAATCAGTTTCCTCGATTTGACGGCGAATTTGCTCACAACGGGTTTTCACTGCCACGTCGTTGCCTTCGGCGACGATGGTGGTGGTATCTTTGTTCATGGTGATACGACGGGCCGTGCCTAAGCTGTCAATTTTAGTGGTTTCCAGTTTTAAACCCGCATCTTCGCTAATGACTTGACCACCGGTTAAGACGGCGATATCTTCTAACATCGCTTTTCTGCGATCGCCAAATCCAGGGGCTTTCACCGCAGTAACGTTAAGAACACCGCGCAGACGGTTAACCACTAGGGTTGCCAAAGCTTCTTTTTCGATGTCTTCGGCGATAATTACTAGGGGTTTACCTTGACGGGCCACTTGTTCGAGAATAGGAACCAAATCCTGTACTAAACCGATTTTTTTGTCGGTAATCAGAATAGCGGGATCCTCAAAAACGCATTCCATGCGCTCGGTGTCGGTGACAAAGTAGGGGGAGATATAACCTTTGTCAAAACGCATCCCTTCGGTGATTTCTAGTTCGGTGGTCATCGATTTCCCTTCTTCTAGGGAAATTACGCCTTCTTTGCCGACTTTATCCATGGCCGAGGCGATCATTTGACCGACTTCATCATCGTTACCAGCAGAGATAGCGCCCACTTGTGCGATCGCTTTGGAGTCTTCTACGGGTTTCGCGTGTTTGGCGATTTGACTGACGAGGAAATCGGCAGCTTTATCGATCCCTTTTTTCAGAGAAATCGGGTTAGCACCGGCGGCGACGTTGCGTAAACCTTCTTTAACAATAGCGTGAGCGAGAACGGTGGCGGTAGTAGTACCATCACCCGCTACATCGTTGGTTTTTGAGGCTGCTTGGCGAATTAAAGCCACACCGGTGTTCTCGATATGGTCTTCCAGTTCGATTTCTTTAGCGATGGTGATGCCATCATTGACGATTTGGGGCGCGCCAAATTTCTTTTCGAGGACGACGTTACGACCTTTGGGGCCAAGGGTGACAGCTACCGCTTCGGCCAGAAGATCCATGCCTTTTTCTAAGGCGCGACGGGCATCTTCGTTGTAGATAATAGATTTAGCCATAATGTATCGTTATTCGTGCAAAATAGGGGTTTTCAAGGGTAGATGATTAGGAAACGGCGGCGAGAATGTCTTTTTCGGAGAGGAGAACGAATTCTTCGCCACCAAGTTTGATATCGGTTCCGGCATATTTGGAGTAGAGAACTTTGTCACCCACACCTACTTCTACAGGGGTACGGCTACCGTCATCGTTGCGTTTGCCGGGGCCGACGGCCACGACTTCCCCGATTTGGGGTTTTTCTTTAGCGGCGTCGGGAAGGAAAATGCCACCGGCGGTTTTTTCTTCGCTGGGGCTAACTTTGACGAAAACTCGATCGCCTAGGGGTTTAACAGTTGTTACGTTGATGCTGACTGCAGCCATGGAATATCCTCCGTTTCTCTTGTATTTTGGTAAGTGTCTTTTCCAGATTAGCACTCTTACCTTCCGAGTGCTAATTTACCGAAATACAAGGCCCCCTGACAACTGCTCGATCGGTACGGGTTTCCGAACTATGGTGTTAAGCTAGGGTTTGCTGAATAAGTTTGTTGGTGGGGTTAGGAGCCGGTCGTCGGGAGCCGGTCGTCGGTCGTCAGGAGAATTGAGAATAAGCATTAATCAATTAAATGCTCTATTTAGGGATTTTAGGCAATTTTATGCCTATTTTTCTCATTTTTGCCCTCTCAAAAATTAATTAGGGTTTGCTGAATAAATGTGAAATGTAGGCAAGGTAGCGGTTTTGTGGCTTTTCTCGCGAAACAAGTGCAAGATTTTGAGAGAATCGTGCTTCAAAACCTTGCGTCTTCATCGGCCCGCGTCCTGTAGGGGCGAAGCATTCGGGCAATAACCTATCGGTGAAACCGGAGATTTTCTATCCGAATGCTTCGCCCGTACTTTTTGCCGCAAACCCTACTTAGGGTTTGCGGCAAAAAGTTTGTTGGTGGGGGCAGGGTGTGGGGTGTGGGGTGTGGGGTGTAGGGTTTTACCGATTTTGAGGTAGTCAGTTGCCTAATTTTCAGGGAAAAAGTGCCTGAATTTTACCCCCGATCACTCCAATGGTCAGCACTTTTTGAGGTCAAAAAAGTCTAAAAGCCTTATCCAACAAGGTTTTTAGATTTATTCAGCCAACCCTACTTATGCAAGAACTCTAGTGTAAGCTGTTGTGCAAAAACAAAGGAGTTGAGTGTTTCCGCTCAACTCCTTTGTTTTTTATGCTTGATTCTATCTATAAAGTGTTATTGTGACTGCCAAAAACTTGCGCTTTTAGTGCATCAATTTCGGCTAATAACTCGCGACGATTTTCATCTTTGAGCAGATAGCGCCAGACAAACCAACCAGTGTAAACGATCCCAACTAATTGTAGGATAGGAGCAAGGAGGGGAATATCATCGATCGCATCTAAAACCGCTAGGGTAACTTTCACGGTGACAAAACTGGCTAAAATTGCCCCCAGAACGATTAAAGGTTTTTTGTATCCAGAGAAGAAACTACCGATATAATCGGGGACGTTAGCCAGATAGGACATCACCGAATCCCAAACTGGTTCTACATATTCAGACCAAATCTGTTCGGTGCTGCTGCTGGGTTTGCTCAGAGACCCGGGTAAATCCGTTCTAATCGGATTTTGGGTCTCGGTGGGTTGCATTGATTCCATATTAACTGATCCTCATCATAAAGGTTAGACAGTGCGCGAATACGACCAACGGGGGTCAATTTTAACAGACTGAATAGACTAACTCGCTGTTGCCCATATTATCGGATAATTGCGATACTAGGCGGAAAGTTGCTCAACAACTATTAAGAATCAAGGATTTAGCTTCTCAATTTTATCGTCAGTCTGACCGCAATTCTCTATTCTAACAGCAGGTAGCGATCGGAGTTGAGGAATCAGGGGGTGTCAGTTGGGTGCTAGGGATTGGTTGTTAGGATTACCAGATAAGATAATTAAATGCAGACTAAATATCTTCGAGATGCGTTCTATGGACTCAACAGTTAGCTTGCTTACCCGCATTACTCAAACACCCGGCCAGTGTGGTGGTCGTCCTTGTATTCGGGGGATGCGAATTCGAGTAACGGATATTTTGGAAATGTTAGCGGAGAATGTGAGCATAACTGAAATTCTAGAAGACTTTCCCGATTTGGAACTCGCAGATATCCAAGCTTGTTTACTTTTTGCAGCACGGTGTACGGATTTTCCTAAACTAACGGCATGAAAATTTGGATTGATGCTCAACTACCTCCAACTCTAGCAAGCTGGTTATCAGCGACCTTTGATTTAGAAGCATCGTCCCGGGAGCATCTCACTTACGCGATAAGTAATTATACTTAGCCTAAAAGCCACTCTTAATCGTGTCTTGGAACGAAATAGAGGCTTTTAAAGACTGCGTACATGGAGAATTAAAACAAGAATTACCCTCGAAAAGCCTATTTTT
>NZ_JAPZSZ010000036.1:0-6985 GCF_027532095.1 Microcystis sp. LE19-195.1E | reverse complement strand
TCAGGTGGTCAACTACCTAATTTTCAGGGAAAAAGTCCAGGAATTTTCCCCCCGATCCCCGCAATGGCTGGCACTTTTTGAGGGGAAAAAAGTCCAAAAGTCTTATCCAACAAGGTTTTTAGATTTATTCAGCAGACCCTACTTAACCTGACAGTATATATTAAGAAAAGCAACAAATACTTTACAGATAAACAAAAATATGCAACAAATTCTAGAATTAGAGACACAACCAAAAATTTGGCATTGGCGGGGATTCAAAATCACCTATCAGAGTGCGGGGGAGACGGGACCGGCGATCGTGCTTGTGCATGGATTTGGGGCATCTTGGGGACATTGGCGGAAAAATATCCCTGTTTTAGGCGAAAAATGTCGCTGTTTTGCCCTAGATTTAATTGGTTTTGGCGGTTCCGACAAACCCGAACCGAAAAACGAGATCGATTACACTTTCGAGACTTGGGGGGCGCAAATTGCCGATTTTTGTCGGGAAGTGGTGGGGGGTCCTGCTTTTTTGGCGGGTAATTCCATCGGTTGCGTCGCCATCATGCAGGCTGCCGTCGATCATCCCGATTTTGTCCTTGGGGTGGCGGCGATTAATTGTTCCCTCAGACTACTGCACGAAAGAAAACGGGGTAAATTACCCTGGTATCGTCGTTTAGGTGCGGATATTGCCCAAATAATTCTCAAAAATAAAGCAATTGGGGCTTTTTTCTTCCAACAGATCGCTAAACCCCAGACAGTGCGTAAAATTCTCCTGCAAGCTTATCGGCGCTCGGAAGCGGTAACGGAGGAATTAGTGGAAATAATCCTAAAACCCGCCAGAGATCAGGGAGCGATCGAGGTTTTCCTCGCTTTTACCGGTTATTCTGGCGGCCCACTGCCAGAAGACCTGCTGCCGATTCTCCCCTGTCGGGCTATTCTGCTTTGGGGTAGCGAGGATCCCTGGGAGCCCTTGGCCTTGGGCCAAGAATTAGCAAGATTCCCGACCGTAAAACAGTTTATCCCCTTAGCCGGTTTAGGCCACTGTCCCCAGGACGAGGCCCCAGAAATAGTTAATCCGATTTTATTAGACTTCCTGCAAGCTCAAAGTTCCTCTAGTAACCAGAAGGCTGGGCATTAATGGGTTGTTGGATGGAGAAACCTCGGTTAATACTTTCAGGTGGGACTTGATTGGGGGTGCCATTATTGTTGGACGGCATTCCCTGATTGGGATAACCAGTGACGTTAGGTTGACTGCCGTAGACGGGGGCCTGATATACGGGGGGTTGATAATAGTTGGATTGGTTGCTAGAGCCGGGGACGGGGTTAGGGTTGGCATTATTCCGGGAGGGTGGGGCCTGAACATTTTGTTGCTCAGGGGAATAATTTCCCTGGGGGTTGACTTGATTCGGGCTGCCCCCGGGGTTGGGATTAGGAAAATTATTCAAGTTAGGAGTCCGCGAGCGATTTTCGATTTCCCTTTGTAAAGGATAATTGCTAGTGTCGCCACTAATCGGTCGCACTTGAATCGGTTGCAGACTTTTACTAGCCTTCGGAGCCTGATTTTGCTTAGGCTGCGGCATTAACGGGGTGAACAAAGAGGGTTTCTGGTTGTTATCGGGATTAGTATTTAAAGGATTAAAAGGCTGGGTCGAGGCCGGTTTATTCAGGCGAGCGGTATTATTATGGGCAGGAATGGCCGGCAATGGTACAGCAGTGGGGAGAGGAGTATCGGTAATCTGGTTAGCCCTGATTTCCCGCTCCTCCAAGGACATTCCTGGGGTATCTAATACCGAACCCAACCATTCAGGATTCTGTTGATATACCCACAAAGCAATTAGAGCCAAGGAAAATATTCCTAACGGTAGCCAAAATAAAGGTTGGGCAAAGGGTTTTAATCCCGCCAGGAAATAGCGCATGGAAGAAGAATCTTTATAGTCACTCATACCGCTTAACCCTCTATAGGTTTTCCCCCATGCTATCAAATCAGTGAGCAGTTATCAGTTTTTTAGCCGTCAGCCTTGCACAACAGGTGACGCTTAGGTTGCTCCCAGTATTGCTGCTTACGAACAAAAGTATCGTCAAAGCTCAAGCTCTAGGTTTCAATCTTAAGAGTTTTCAGTTCCCCGTTCCCTGATACGGCGTACAATGATAAGATTGTCTTCAAAGATACAATAGGCGTTTGTCTTCGCTAGAGAGTTTATGAAAGTTGGCGATCGAGTTCGTGTAATTGAGTCTGTGGTAGTTTATCACCATCCTGAACACAAATCGGATCCTTTTGACGTGAAAGGACTAGAGGGAGAGGTAAAAGGGATTGTCACCGAATGGCGTGGTAGACCGGTTAGCGCCAACCTACCCGTCCTCGTCGAGTTCAGTAAAAAGTTTAAAGCCCATTTTCGAGATTTTGAGTTAGAAATCGTGGAAAAAGCCGCCGAATAGGGACTTTTTCGCTTATTTAAGCTACGAAGCGAATAAATTTATTTTTGCCCACCTGTAGGACTTTTCCGGTTAAACCTTCGGCTGTCTCAAAACTTTTGTCCACATCGGTGATTTTCTCACTATCGATCCTCACCGCACCCCCCTGAATCTGTCTTCTCCCTTCGCCGCTACTTTTACATAAGCCGGTGGCCGAGAGAAGATAGAATAATTTCAGGGGAAAAGTGACCGCTGCTAGGGAAAATTCGGGTACAGAAGCTGCTGCTGCTGTATTTCCCTGTAGAACTATCTCCTGCGCCGTTTTTTGTGCTTTTAATGCCTCCTCTTCTCCGTGAAACTGGGCAACTACCTCGATCGCCAGTTGTTTTTGTGCCTCTCGCGGATTGCTCGCCATAGCATCTAAGGGCAAATTTGTCAATAGTTCGTAATAATCTTTTAACAAAGCGTCGGGGGTTTTTTCCAGTTTCGAGTACATGGACAGGGCCGATTCCCGCAATCCCACATAATTATTCAGGGATTTGGACATTTTTTGACTGCCATCGGTTCCGATTAAAATCGGTAAAAGTAGCCCGAATTGCCGTTTTTTACCGAAATATTTCTGCAAATCACGACCGACGGCAATATTAAATTTTTGATCAGTTCCTCCCAATTCCACATCGGCCTCGACAGCTACGGAATCATAACCCTGCATTAAGGGATAGAGAAATTCATGGAGAAAAATCGGGGTTTCCTGGTCGTAGCGTTCGGAAAAGCCTTCTTTTGCCAACATTTGCCCCACGGTCATGGTGGAGAGGAGTTCGAGAATTTGCGATAGGTCTAATTTCCCCAACCATTCCGAGTTATAGCGAATTTCTAGGCGATTAGGGGTGTTAAAATCTAAAATTGGGCGTAATTGTGCCAGATAATTCTCGGCATTGGCTCTCACTTCTTCGATGGTCAATTGTTTTCTAACTTCCGATTTTCCCGTCGGATCGCCGATTCTAGCGGTAAAATCACCAATAATCACCACTGCTACATGACCGGCATCCTGGAAAGCACGCAGTTTCCGAAAAGGGATACTATGACCTAGGTGAATATCGCTGCCGGTGGGGTCAATACCTAGTTTAATTCTTAAAGGGCGATCGGTGGTTTGCAGTAGTTGGGTTAAATTTTCCCTAGGATCTTGGGAGTCGGGTTGATGGGGGAATAGGTCACTGGTTCCACGGGTTAGCCAGTCTAGGGAGGAAGATACGGTCATTGTTGCTCATTTTCCACAGCCTTCCCATTATAGTTTTTTATTATGTCAAGTAACAAGCCAAAGGTAAATAAACTGGTATCTTCAATAAGAGTCGATAACATCTTGACAATTCTCCCGATCAAATATAGAGTCTTAAAATCTTCTTTTTCAAAATTATCAAAAAATTTCCCTGTCTTGAATTGCGATCAGATAAGCCGATGAATCCTAGTTTTAATAACTCTATACCAGTGCAGAGGATCAAAGTTTCTGTAATTGTTTCTACCTATAAATCCGCGGAGTTTATCCGGGGTTGTCTAGAGGATTTAGTTACTCAAACTCTTTACGAAAAGGGAGAAGTAGAACTTATTATTATCGATAGTGCTTCCCCGGAGAATGAAGGGGAGATTATCCAAGAGTTTCAAGAAAATTATCCTAATATTATTTACCAGAGAACTAGAGAACGAGAAACCCTCTACCGCGCTTGGAATCGTGCTATTAAACTAGCTAGGGGTTCCTATATCACCAATGGGAATACCGATGATCGTCGCTGTTTTAATGCTCTGGAAATTATGGCTAATTATCTAGATAACAATAGAGAGATTAGCTTGGTTTATGCCGATCAATTAATTACCACCCTCAAAAATGATACTTTTGCCACCACCCCAGCTGTAAAACATTGGAATTGGCCACATTACTCCTATCAACAGATGCGTCAAGGTTGTTGTGTGGGTTCTCAACCAATGTGGCGAAAAATGCTGCACGATAAATATGGTTATTTTCAGGAAAATTTTCGCTGTGCCGGTGATTACGAATTTTGGTTAAGAATCGGCATTCAAGGCGAAAAAATGGCTTTAATTCCTGAGATTTTAGGGTTATATTATTTAAATCTCCAAGGCTTAGAACATGGCAGTAATGGTCAAGCATTACAGGAACATTATCAAGTGTGTAAAATCTATAAAATTCCCCACCCAGACATTAAGGATATAGAAATTAAACCCAATCCAGTTAAGATGGAAGATTTAGGCATAATTTTACAGGAAGATGAGCGAGAAAAATTACAAACAATTCAAGCTATCTCCCGGAAAAGATGCCCAATTATTGTTATTGATGGCGTGATCTTTCAACTTAAGCAACGAAAATTAGCCAGAATTTGGTCTTCAATTCTAGAGCATTGGAGTCAATTAGAATTTAGTCAACACATTGTTATTTTAGATAGAAATAACACCGCACCAAGATGGGAAGAATTTAAATATTGGCCTGCGGAATCCTACGATTATAATTGTACGGGAAAGGATGCCAGAAAAATTCAAGCTATTTGCGATCGCCTACAGGCAAATTTATTTATTTCCACTTTTTATACCAGTCCCTTAAACACTCCTTCTCTACTTTTGCTTGCTTATGAATTCCCAGAAGAAAACGGCAATTTACCAGTAGATTTAGAAAAACACTATGCAATTTTATCCGCTTCTAGAATCATCGCTTTTTCCTCTGATATTGCCCAAGATTTAAGAAAGTTATACCCCAAAATTACCCCAGAAAAGATTGATATTATCGAGTTTTTTGAAGTTAATCAAACAATAGCGGAAGAAATCAGTGATTTTCTCTGGTATGCGCTCAGTGAAAGTAAGGAATCAAGTCAGAATCAAGTCTGGTTAGAGTTAAGAAAATTACAGGAAGCACAACAGATAATGTATCTGAAACAACAGCAAGATTATCGTACTATAAAAGAGATGGAAATATCCCTAAAAGAATTAGAAAATAATCATAATTATCTCCAGAAAAATAATCAGGAATTACGGGAAGAAATTAACTATTTGTCCTCCCGTAAGGGAATAGTAAAAACCCTAGCGAAAACTTCTATTTTACTTCTTGCTAAGATCAAGAAAAAACTCCCAATATTTTAGGGAATTAAGAGAAAGTTTCCTAACAATGATCCGATCTTGGCACGGCAGTGCCTAAAAGTGGTAAAGTAATGTTAAGAATTAGAGGAGAAAACACTGTGCCACATTCGATCGTCACTGGAACTTGTGAAGGGGTTGCCGATTGCGTTTCCGCTTGTCCTGTTGCTTGCATCCATCCCGGACCGGGTAAAAATGTTAAAGGAACCGATTGGTATTGGATTGATTTTGCCACTTGTATCGACTGTGGTATCTGTCTACAAGTATGCCCCGTCGAAGGTGCAATTCTGCCACAAGAACGTCCCGATTTACAAAAAACTCCCTAATTTATCAGTTATCAGTGATCAGTTATCAGTTATCAGATGTGAGTTTTCAGTTCACTGATTACTGTTGACTGAAAATGCTTCCCACTTCCCAATTCATAATTCATATTACTGTCTCCTATCTCCTTTTTACCTTACCATGGATTATCTTTTAGAAGTTGAACAAGTTTATGCTGGTTATGTGCAGGATTTATACATATTGCAAGGGGTTAACTTTCGCATTGCACCGGGGGAATTAGTCACGGTTATCGGTCCCAATGGTGCGGGAAAATCTACCCTCGCTAAGACGATTTTTGGTTTATTAAAACCCAGTGCTGGAACTATCACTTTTAAGGGACAAAATATCGCCGGTTGGAAATCTAATCAAATCGTTCCCCTCGGAATGGGTTATGTTCCCCAAATTGCTAATGTTTTTCCATCCCTGAGCATTGAAGAAAACCTTGAAATGGGAGCTTTTACGAGCAAAGGAAATATAAAATCTTTAAAAGAGCGCATTTATGCCATGTTTCCTCGTTTGGACGAGCGCCGTCGTCAGAAAGCTGGCACTTTATCCGGAGGAGAAAGACAGATGTTAGCCATGGGACGAGCGCTGATGTTGCAACCGGATTTATTAATTCTCGATGAACCTTCAGCAGCTTTATCTCCTATTTTAGTAACCAGCGTTTTTGAACAGATAAAAGCGATTAATCAGACGAGAACTGCCATTATTTTAGTAGAACAGAATGCCAAAAAAGCCCTAATGATGTCCGATCGAGGTTATGTTTTAGAAAGTGGTCAAGATCGTTTTCAGGGATCGGGTCAAGATTTACTCAATAACCCGAAAGTAGGGGAATTATACCTCGGAGCGGCTGATCATGGTGCCAAACGAGATGATTAGGAATTTGTTCAGGATTGAGGGGGATTTTGATTTCTTCCCAGAATTTAGCGATAGGATAGTAATTGAGTACAAATCTCTACGGCCCTGATGTCAAGGTGATAAGCCAGCAACCCCTAAATAGGGTCTGCTGAATAAATCTAAAAACCTTGTTGGGTAAGACTTTTAGACCTTTTGTCAATCAAAAAGTACTGGATCTGGGAGTGATCGGGGGGAAATTTAGGCACTTTTTCCCTGAAAATTAGGTAATTGGCCACCTCAA
>NZ_JAPZSZ010000076.1:0-4506 GCF_027532095.1 Microcystis sp. LE19-195.1E | reverse complement strand
TGTGTGTCCCACAGTATTTAATTGTTTTTCGCTCTTACCATGTGGACTTACGATGAAAGCTTTTGTACCAGTGATGGTTAGAGATTTAGGGATTACGGAGTGTCGCTTGTTTCCTGCGTTCCCAAAGTCAACGACTCAATTCAATGCTAACATAGAGTCGCCCTAAAGGGCGAGGTTTTCAACCCAAATTTTCGATGATTTAAGTGCGCTTGGTATCTTCTCTCCCGCCCCGATAGCCGTTTCAATATCTCCCGACACCTACGCCTGGTGGATTTAGTGCCTTGAGACGCTTTCCTTTGCAGAGAAGACCTCACACGACTGTATTTATCCCTCGTTTCCTTGATGCCCTCCCCCGACCACGATTGATCGGTTGATGTTACCGCGATGTCACGACGGCCGAAATCGACCCCGATAATGTTATCCGCGTTGATAGGTTTCGGCGGTTCCGATTTTAGTTGGATGTGGACATACCAACCGCCGTCACGATGTAGGCAGATTTGAGCGGAGGTCGGATTTTGCCAGGTAAGTTTCCCCCGATGGTAATTGCTCGCTCTCAGGGGAATGGTTAACCGTTTCCCCGTGGTGCTAACAGTAATCGCCCAATCTTTCTCGACGAAACGGAAGGTTCGAGCGTCACAGTCGAAACTTGTTGGAGCAAAGTTCTTGACCTTCTTCCCTTGAAGTTTTGCTGTCAAACGATTAGCCGCCACCCGACCGCAAGCTCTGACAACGTGGTTAGCCGTCAATCCGAACCGATCCTTAACGTCCTGATAACAGACGGCTTGAATCGAGTTCCGGTTAGTCAGCCGGGGATTGACGTTCTCGTTAATCCAGCTACAAGCCGACGCAAAAGCCGTACAGGTATCCGACAGCGCTTGTTGTTGTTCGCTACATACTTGAAGCTTGATCACTAGCGTCAGGACTTGTTCCACGGCCTCAAAAAACTCACCAACAGGAAGCATAACATATTTAGAGTCGATGCGCTACGCGCGTTTTATACTGGTCGGCATTCCTCCGCCGCCAACCCGTAGGGTGTAACGGGGGCATCCTGCCGACATCTAAGGTGAATTAAGTGATGTAAGTGAGAGCGGAGCGAGTAAAATAACAAGATACCATCTTATCCTAGCCAATCTCTGACTGACTAAGATTAGATTTGAGAGAGAAAATACCAAGAACCCCTTGGTTTAAGCCTAAAAAATTCACTGCCAGAATTCTCGAAAAATCTACCGCTTCCTCTCCCCTTGCCTTTTTGTTGTCTAAATGATACTACAGACCCTATGATTTCCGAACGTACTTTACCAACCTTTAATCCTGCTTCCATCATTATTACCAAAGCTGAAGGTCTTCGCCTATACGAGGATATGGTTTTGGGGCGGATGTTTGAAGATAAATGTGCCGAAATGTATTATCGAGGCAAAATGTTCGGTTTTGTCCACCTCTACAACGGTCAAGAAGCGATATCTAGCGGTATTATTAAAGCCTTGCGTCAGGGAGAAGATTACGTTTCTAGCACCTATCGCGATCACGTCCACGCCCTCAGTGCCGGAGTTCCCGCTCAAGAGGTAATGGCGGAGTTATTCGGCAAAGCTACGGGCTGTAGTAAAGGACGGGGCGGCTCCATGCATATGTTCTCCGCCGAACATAAGCTTTTAGGGGGTTACGCTTTTGTGGCCGAAGGGATTCCCGTCGCTACCGGGGCTGCTTTTCAAAGTAAGTACCGTCGCGAAGCCATGGCTGATGCCAGTGCCGATCAGGTAACGGTCTGTTTCTTTGGGGATGGGGCGAGTAATAATGGCCAGTTTTTTGAGTGTCTGAATATGGCCGCCCTCTGGAAGTTGCCGATTATCTATGTGGTGGAAAATAATAAGTGGGCGATCGGTATGGCCCACGATCGAGCCACTTCTCAACCGGAAATCTATAAAAAAGCCAGTGTTTTTAGTATGGTCGGTGTGGAAGTGGACGGTATGGATGTGGTCGCCGTTCATGCCGCCGCCAGAGAAGCCGTGGCTCGGGCCCGCGCCGGTGAGGGACCGACTTTGATTGAGGCCTTAACCTATCGTTTCCGGGGTCACTCTCTGGCAGATCCGGACGAGTTACGCAGTGCTGACGAGAAACAATTCTGGGGCGAAAGAGATCCGATCACTCGCTTTGCCGCCTACCTCTACGAGCGAGATCTGGCCACGAGAGAGGAATTAAAAGAAATCGAGCAGAAAATTCAAGCTGAAATCGAGGAAGCGGTTAAATTTGCCGAATCTAGCCCCGAACCCGATCCTAGTGAACTAACTCGCTTTATTTTCGCCGAAGACGAGTAATTTCAGTGATCGGTGATCAGTGATCAGCTGCTGAAGGTAAGGGGCAACAGGTAAGAGGCTCCCAAAAAGAATTTGGCAATTCTCCTACCTAAAAAGAAGGTTAGAAACTAAGTACATCCAAGCTTTTAGCTTAACCAATTAGGTTTTAGATTCGGTCGAGTTTCTTCTTGACTAATCACTGTTTACTGGTTACTGATCACTGATTACAGATGCTTGTTGTTGAAAAAATCCGTAAAAAATAGTTGCGCTCTTGTATAATCCGCTAAAATCCAGAGAAATAGCTTTTGCCATGGCGACTACAGAAGCATTGAACCCCAGTCAGTTCGCATTCTTAACCAACCTCACCGCTGATCGTTCAAGTTCACCCAACCCACAAGAAGAAATGGACAAAGTTATCATTCTCGTTAATGCCGAAGCTCAAGCCAGTGGTCAGATGTCTCGGCTATCGCCCGTTACCGAAAAGATGGTGATTGCCTTAAAAAATGCGGTTCCTAAATCCTTGGCGGTGGAGGTGACGGGGACGGCTTCTTTGTGGTCAAAAATGGAGTCGGGTAAAACCAGCCAGAATAATTTAATCTGGTGTCCCTTAACAATTCAATTGCCCAATTGGGTGAATTTTCCAGGTAAAAAAGTTTATCAAGCTTGTCGGGATATCGAGGAAAGACGCACTTGGGTTGCCCATACCCTGCACTATAAAACCAGTCAGGGAGATTCTTCTTTTGGGGATCTTTGGTTGCCGATCACGGTGACATCTAAGGGTTTAGAATACGGTGAGGTAATCGGAGAA
Source organism: Microcystis sp. LE19-195.1E (assembly GCF_027532095.1). Taxonomy (NCBI): domain Bacteria; kingdom Bacillati; phylum Cyanobacteriota; class Cyanophyceae; order Chroococcales; family Microcystaceae; genus Microcystis; species Microcystis sp. LE19-195.1E. Next base: position 1,407 of record NZ_JAPZSZ010000076.1, on the reverse strand, counting down.
GGCATGATCCCCAACGCCTACAGTCAACCGATTAGTCTGGAAAGAGAGAGTCTTAAGTCTTTACATCGGCTGGCAGCGCAATTACTGGATAATTTACAGGCTCCTGCTTCTGTTTATTTGCTACAGTTTCGTTTGGCTCATCGAGAAGTGGTTTTTGATCGTCTCTGGCCTTTTCCTGCCGCACCTGCGATCGCTTCCCTGCGCGGTCAACAGACGGATCTCTATGCAGCCTACTGGAATTGTTTACGTCGGCAAGCAATGCTCGATCATTCCTTGGCAATTTAATCCAGTAGCAGAGAAAAACAATCTAACTTTGGCCACAACAGCGATCGATCCCTAAACTATCTAAAATTAAATCACTGACGGCGTTAGCGATGGCAAATTCACTATAAAAACTTTCGCGGAAATCAAAAGCTTGCATCTCGGTAACGATCGCAATCACCAAGTTACCGAGATCGTTTTCCCCTTCCAAACGCTGACGCAGAAAAATTTGACTAGCGCGTTCAGCGATAGTTTCATTAATAGCTTCGGGAATAAATTCCGCATCTAACCAACGATGCAAAGCGGTGCGCAACCAAGTTTGTTCCTGTTGGGGATTTTCGATCGGTGGTAAAGTAATCGGCGGAATTGCTGGGGGATGATCAGGCATAATTAGAGAATGATCAGGCTACGAGACTGAATTCTTGGGGGGAGTCGTGGATACCGCCTCTATTATACAAGGATACGCACGCGGTTACTTTCTCATGGCCGATGAGGGGGGCAGATTGGATTGGTATTCTAGTAAAAATCGCGCTCTTATCCCTCTTGATCGGCGTTTTAGGTATCCCAAGTCCCTAAAACGAGTTTTGAATCAAAATCGCTTTAGCGTGGCTATTAACCGCGATTTTGCTGGGGTTTGTGCCGGTTGTGCCGATCGCTCGCTGACTTGGATTTCCCCGGAGTTAATGCAAATCTATCAGCAATTACACCAGGCCGGTTGGGCCTACAGTTTCGAGACTTGGCAAGGGGATCAATTAGCGGGGGGGATTTTAGGTTTAGCAATTCGCGGGGTTTTTATCGGGGAATCGATGTTCTATAAAATTCCCGATGGTTCTAAGGTAGCCATGGTCAAGTTAGTCGAACACCTTAGAGAACGGGATTTCTGTCTATTTGATGCCCAAATGCAAAATCCCCATCTGGCTAGATTTGGGGCCTATACTATCTCCGAAAAAGAATATCATACCCTACTTGAAGGCGCTCTGTTGAAGCATTGCCATTTTGTTTAAGTAGGGCTTGCTGAATAAATCTAAAAACCTTGTTGGATAAGACTTTTGGACTTTTTTCCCCTCAAAAAGTGCCAGCCATTGCGGGGATCGGGGGGAAAATTCCGGGACTTTTTCCCTGAAAATTAGGTAATTGGCCACCTCA
>NZ_JAPZSZ010000192.1:0-17143 GCF_027532095.1 Microcystis sp. LE19-195.1E | reverse complement strand
TAATTCCGGCACTCCCAAACGGGCATAAAGTGCTAATTTATTAATATCCGTATGGGTGATATCCACTTCCACCACTAAATCTGGGGGCGGATCTTCAGTTAAATTAATCCTTTTTCCTAGCACTTTAGCTTGATTTTGAATATAGTAAGCATTATCGGGTTCTGCTCCTCGTTCTAAATCCTCCCTAGCTAGAGTTGTGGAACCCATACTTTTAATTTTTAAACCCAATTCTACCACCAAAATCCGAATAAACAATCCGATTAATTCTCGATAAAACTCGTGTTCTTCTAGGGGCATAGTAATTTCTAAAGTGCCACGATCATAAAATAAATGGGCGCGATTATTTTCTCCTAGTGCCTGTAAAATTTGCTGATAGGATAGCCAATTGAGATGATAAAAAACTACCCGTTTCTCACCCCTAATTTGCTCAGTATTTAACTCCAGAGGAACTGTCACCATAACTGCCCCGAAAAGCGAAATTTATGCCCAAAAAAAGGGGGTTGACTCACCCCCTGATCATCTTATCAAACCAGTGCCGGAACCTGGGGCCAACGCCCGATCGTCTTACCAATGACCGCTAACTCCTGAGTTAATCGATCGAATCGGTCGGGGGTCAAGGATTGCGGCCCATCAGATAGGGCCTTCGCCGGGTTAGGATGTACCTCGATCATCAAGGAATCAGCCCCGGCTGCCAGGGAAGCCATGGCCATGGTCGGGACATATTCCCATTTACCCGTACCGTGGCTAGGATCGATCATGATCGGCAGGTGAGTTAAAGTTCTTAAAACGGGAATACAGGATAAATCTAGGGTATTGCGAGTATATTTACTGTCAAAGGTGCGGATACCGCGTTCGCAGAGAATGACATTGCTATTTCCTGCTGCGAGGATATATTCTGCCGCCATCAACCAATCTTCAATAGTGGCTGCCATGCCGCGCTTGAGTAGGACCGGTTTCGGTTGCGCCCCAACTTTTTTTAGGAGGGAAAAATTCTGCATATTGCGCGCCCCCACTTGCACCACGTCGGCTATTTCGACAATCTTATCGAGATCCGCTGCGTCCATTACTTCCGTGATAATACCCAAACCACTGGCATCTCTAGCCGCCGCTAGTAATTCCAAAGCGCTTTCCCCGTGACCTTGAAAAGCATAGGGAGAAGTGCGGGGTTTGTAGGCACCACCGCGGAGGAATTGCGCTCCGGCTGCCGCCACTCGTTTGGCAGTTTCCACGATCATCGCTTCATTTTCCACCGAACAGGGGCCGGCGACAATGCTAACGGTATGATTTCTGCCGATGGGGATAACACCGTTAGGAGTGGGGACTAAAACCTCGCTGTATTCGCCGTGACGGTATTCTAAAGAGGCGCGTTTGAAGGGTTGTTCGACTCGCAGGACGGTTTCGATCCAAGGGCTTAATTCTTGGATTTGTAGGGGGTCTAATTCCCGGGTTTCTCCGACTAAACCGATGACAACTTTATGCTTACCGACGATTTTTTCGGGACTTAATCCCCATGCCTCGAATTCGGCACCGATGCGCTCGATTTCAATTTCCGGGGAACCAACTTTCATGACAATAATCATGGCATTAACCTTTTATTTTTTTCTTTAATCTCTATTGTTGACGATTTCTAGAGGTTATCTATTTTTCTTCCACTTCTTTTTTGCCGGACCGCCATGCGGCGATCGTTCTGCCAAAATTAGCTTGAAATTCTTGCCATCCTAGCCAATCCCCCACCCGATCCTCATCCCAAGAAGCGGAGAAGATGCCATAACTCAGACCGATGAAACCTAGACCAAATAGGCTTAAACTGACGAGCATGGCGACGTAGGAAGGGATTTCGAGAAGATCGTGGCTAATAATCCAGTAGAAGCCAAAAAAGGAAGCTATCCCCAGTGCCGTCGGCAGGCCACAAAATACCGCCATCCGTTTGGCCATCCGTTGACTGACCACTTGCGGAATCGCCTTTAAGCTGGTTTCCTCGGAGCGATTTTTTAGGGGCGGTGGCACGGGACTAGGGGCAATTTTCGGGGTTTTTCGCTTATTTTGGCGCGGCTCAAAGGGGAGACGTTCTTTTTTCTCCGTCGATTTCGATTCAGAGGCCATGGTAGGGATGCAAAGGGGGTATGCTTAACGGCGAATTCCGAGACGACCAATCAGGGTTTGATAACGTTGTTGATCTTTCTTCTGGATATAGGTTAACAGTCCCCGACGACGACCGATCATCTGGAGTAATCCCCGACGGGAAGCATGGTCTTTCGGGTTAGCTTTCAGGTGTTCGGTCAGTTGGTTGATTCTCTCGGTTAAGAAAGCTACCTGTAACTCCGATGATCCTGTATCGGTTTCGTGGGCCTGATATTGGCTGATTAGTTCTTGTTTTTTGGTCTGGGTTAAGGCCATAGGACTCGTGATCTCTGCTTAAACACTGCAATCTATCATAGTATCACGTTTCTGGTGGATCCGTAAACATTGTTCGGGAGGCAGGAGATAGGGTGATAGGTTTTGGGGTGATAGGGTGATGAGACAGCTTCCCCACCTCCCCACTTCCCCACTTCCCTATCTACCCCACTTCATAATCCATAATTCCCACACCCCACACCCCACACCCCACACCCCACACCCCACTTCCCCACTTCCCAATTCCCAATTCCCCAATTCCGCAAATCATGGCAAAATCTTAGACATAGCGTCTAACTTACCCTGAAGATTCCATGCTGTTAAAATCCACGACCCGTCATATTCGCATTTATACGGCTGAAGTAAAAAATAATCAATTGATCGAGAGTAACAATGTCTTGACTCTTGATGTGGATCCCGATAATGAATTTAATTGGGAAGAAGTGGCTCTCAATAAGGTTTATAGTAAGTTTGATGAATTGGTAGAATCCTACAATGGGGAAGAACTGAGCGAATATAATCTCCGTCGCATCGGTTCAGATCTAGAACATTTTATCCGTTCTCTCCTGCAAAAAGGGGAAATTAGCTATAATCTCAACGCCAGAGTGCAGAACTATAGTATGGGTTTACCGAAATTAGGGTGAACGATTCCGCGTCAGTCCCCACCCGGACACCTAGGGGGGTGGGGAATTGGCCTCGCGGCAATGAAGCGAACAATTGCCCGTCACTCATCCCTAATAATCGGATTGATTGAAATGTACCTTAAGTCCCACTTTCCGCACTTCTTAACAGCCTACAATCCTTTACCAGTAAGGACTATAGCGACAATGATTGATTTTGATCAAGGTGAAGAATTTTAATTTTTTTTCTCAGAAAAAATCAATTATTGAAAATGTTCTCAATAGTAGTTTCTACAATGAAGGTTTTTCCTCAAAACATCTTGGGGAATGTAAAAAAATATAAAAGTATATGAAGATGGGCGGAATGTCGGTTAAATCGACAATAGCAGACAGTGCCGGTGCCGAGCAGCTAGAACTTAATAAAAAGGCGACAAAACTTAATAATGTCCAAAACAGCTAATTATGTCCCTCGTTGGCTCTCTGGTTGGTTAAAGAAAAATCTAGGCTAATCCGATAATAACCTGCTTGCAAATCCTGCTAGGGTGGTTTTATCTGTTAAAATTTCTTGTCGTCGTGAAGTAAAGCGGGAAGAGTATGCGAATTCTATTTGTGGGTGCCGAGGCCGCCCCAATTGCCAAAGTTGGGGGAATGGGGGACGTAATTGGGGCATTACCGAAAGTCTTGCGTCAGCTAGGTCATGACGTGCGGATTTTTCTGCCCTACTACGGTTTTCTCCAGGAAAAAATGGACATCCCTTCCGAACCCATTTGGTCAGGATTCGCCATGTTTCAGGATTTTTTAGTCTATGAGACGGTTTTACCCGATACGGATATTCCTCTCTACCTCTTTGGTCATCTAGCTTTCTCTGGACGCAATATCTACGGAGGCGAAGATGAGGCCTGGCGATTTACCCTATTTGCCAATGGTGCGGCGGAATTCGCTTGGAATTACTGGAAACCGCAAGTTATTCACTGTCATGATTGGCATACGGGCATGATTCCCGTCTGGATGCACCAAGACCCCGATATTAGCACCGTTTTTACTATCCATAATCTCGCCTACCAGGGCCCTTGGCGGGAGGCATTAGAAAAAATGACTTGGTGTCCTTGGTATATGCAGGGCGATAATACCATGGCTGCGGCGGTTCAATTTGCTAATCGCATCACCACCGTTTCTCCCACCTATGCCCGTCAAATACAGACCCCCATTTATGGCGAAAATTTAGAGGGATTATTGTCCTATATTTCCGGCAATCTGGTGGGGATTGTCAACGGCATCGATACGGAGGTGTATGACCCTGCTAAAGATGTTTATCTTAAGCAGAATTTTACCCCAGAAACCATCGAAAAACGTCTGATCAATAAAATTGCCCTGCAAGAAGAAGTGGGGCTACAGGTCAGTAAAAGTGCCTTTGTAATGGCGATGGTGACGCGTTTGGTGGAACAAAAAGGTATTGATCTAGTGATGCAAATTTTAGATCGCTTTCTCACCTATACTGATGCACAATTGATTATTTTGGGTACAGGCGATCGCTATTATGAAACCCAACTGTGGGAGATGACTTCCCGTTTCCGGGGGCGAATGTCCCTGCATCTTCTCTATAGTGATGCCCTTTCCCGTCGCATCTATGGGGGGGCCGATGCTTTGTTAATGCCTTCCCGTTTTGAACCCTGCGGCATTTCCCAATTAATGGCCATGCGTTATGGTTGCATCCCCATGGTACGCCGCACCGGTGGTTTAGTCGATACGGTATCTTTCCACGACCCAATTCAGGAAAAAGGAACAGGATTTAGTTTCGATCGCTATGAACCTTTAGACCTGTTTACCTGTATGATCCGGACTTGGGAAAGTTTCCGTTATAAACAGGATTGGCAAAAACTACAGCAACGGGCAATGACTCAAGATTTTAGTTGGTATAAATCCGCTTTGGAATATCTCAAAATCTACAAACAAATCACCGGACAATCGGATCAATTATCCGATGAGGAAAAAGATAAATTGGTCGCCCTGACTAGCAGTTAAAGCCTCCTTGAGTAGGGGTGAAGATATATCACCCCTACCCCGGCAGAAATTAATCGGTAATGGCGTTGAGAAGAACTTCCGCTAGGGTCATATCTTCCATATCATCGATAGTAATCGTGTCAACGATATCGAATTTGGCCCCCGCCGATTCTAGTTGATCGTCTAAAGCTTTGAGAAATTCGGTCGCTTGCCGATCATGGCCTACTTGAATCAGAGAAATGGCTAATTCTTGATCGTTATCGAGTTTTCGAGAAGCTTCGATAATTTGACGCATCACCGCTTTGCGATCATCTGGTTCTCCGTCGGTAATCACCAGAATGGTTTCTCCGTTGGGTTTAGTTTTGCCAGCAGTTTTGCGCTGAAAATAATTATCGAGGGCATCTTGCAGCACAGCTGCTAGGTCTGTCCTCCCCATGGGTTCATTTTCTTGATAAATTTGTGTCACCTTATCGGAAGTAACATTATCATAGCGTCGGAAACGTCCGGAAAAAAGATAGATAGTGATGCCGTCGGGATCGAATTCCTCGCACTTTCTAGCCAAGGCGAGGGTGGATTCTTGGGCAATTTGCCAACGGGTTTTCTCGCTGGGTTTATCAGCAGTGGACATACTGCCACTTTTGTCAATAATCAGAGTATAATCTCTGTTTTCTACCATAGGGGCTATACCTCCAAGCAATTTGCGCTCGTCCTAGTCTAATAATTATTAAACTCTAGGATGGAAACTCTACCTCGATCGACTAGGGTTTTTTAACTATTGGGGGAGGAGACAGCGCCCCCAACAGCAGAAACTATCGCCAGAAAACCGGTCGGGCTAAAATGAAAAAAGTATGAAAATTATTGCTTAACCCGATATTGTTAAATTAGCCGATGAGTGATAGCAAATCGATCGCCTCAACCGAGAAAAAGCCAGATCAGCCACCTTCTTGGAGTTTTTGGACGGTGTTTAGTTCCACCTTCCTAACCATATTTTTTGCTGAAATCGGCGATAAAACCCAATTAGCCACCCTTCTCATCAGTGCTGAATCCCAATCCCCCTGGGTGGTTTTTGCCGGGGCAGCCACCGCTTTAATCGCTACCAGTCTCCTCGGTGTCCTGATCGGTTATTGGATTGCTCGTCGTCTTTCCCCCAAAACTTTAGATATCGGTGTCGCTATCCTTCTCCTTTTGATCACTGGTTTACTGATCGGCGATATTCTCTAAGCAATCAGTATTCAGGAGTCGGTCGTCAGGAGACTCCGAGACAGGAGATAGGGTGATAGGGTTTTGGGGTGATAGGGTGATGAAACAGCTTCCCCACCTCCCCATCACCCCACTTCCCCACTTCCCCACTTCCCCACCTCCCCATCACCCATCTCCCTAGAATTTATGAATTGGCAATTATTCGGACTGACATTTATCACGGTTTTTTTGGCAGAAATCGGCGATAAAAGTCAATTAGTAGCGATCGCTCTCGGTGGCAGTTCCAAATCACCTAAAGCTGTCTTTTTTGGCTCAATTACCGCCTTAATCTGCACCAGTTTCTTAGGAGTCCTTGCGGGCGGCAGTATGGCGCAATTATTCCCCGCTAAGATATTAAAAGCGATAGCGGCCATTGGTTTTGCGCTGCTTGCTGTCCGGCTGCTTTGGCCAGATTCGGATTGATAATTGGGTTTGCGGCAAAAAGCTTTTCGGTGGGGGCAGGGTGTGGGGTGTGGGGTGTGGGGTGTGGGGTGTAGGGTGTGGGGTGTGGGGTGTGGGGTGTGGGGTGTCGGAAGAATAAATAGAAATAATCTCCTGTCTCCTGCCTCCTGTCTCCCGACTCCTGCCTCCTGTCTCCTGACTCCTGATAGCTAAAAAACTGAGGCAAATTCCAGAAAAATAATTAATTTTTTGGAAAAAAGTAGCGAAAATTACAAAAAATATCCAAAAAGTAGCGAAAATCACAAAAAATCTGCTAACCTAGCCGTAATATCACACAGATATTTGTAGAAAGATTCCCGAAAATCTCCTCAGCAAAAACATCCGTGTGAAGTAGCTAATATTGTCAGCGAGGTTAGTTCAAGATCATCATGTCAAATTTAGGACGACGTAAATTTCTCCTGTACGGTTCTGCCGCTCTGGGAACCAGTATTCTGTTAAAAGCTTGCGGTGGCAATCAAAGCCAAACCCCCACGGCTAGTCCTAGCCCAGCTGCTAGTCCCGCCCCGGCTTCTGGAGAGACAATTAAGGTGGGTATTCTGCACTCCCTCAGTGGCACCATGGCCATCAGTGAAACCAGCGTAGTTGATGCGGAAAAACTGGCGATCGAGGAAATCAATGCCGCCGGTGGTGTTCTTGGTAAAAAGATCGAGGCAGTGGTGGAAGATGGCGCTTCCGATTGGCCAACTTTTACCGAAAAAGCCACCAAACTGATCGATCAGGACAAAGTTGTGACTGTCTTCGGTTGTTGGACTTCCGCCAGTCGTCAGGCAGTTTTACCCGTGTTTGAAGCCAAAAACCATATGCTCTGGTATCCCGTCCAGTACGAGGGTCAAGAGTGTTCTAGAAATATCTTCTACACTGGGGCTGCCCCCAACCAACAGATCGAGCCGGCAGTGACTTGGTTGCTGGAAAATAAAGGGAAAAAATTCTTCCTCGTCGGTTCCGACTACGTTTTTCCCCGCACCGCCAACACGATTATTAAAGAGCAGTTAAAGGCGAAAGGCGGCGAAACCGTAGGCGAAGACTACCTACCCCTAGGTAACACGGAAGTTACCCCGATTATCACCAAAATTAAGCAAGCTTTACCCGATGGTGGCGTTATTTTCAACACCCTCAACGGTGACAGTAACGTGGCTTTCTTTAAACAACTGCAAGCGGCCGGTTTAACTCCCGATAAATATCCGGTCATGTCGGTGAGTGTTGCTGAGGAAGAAGTTAAACAAATCGGTAAGGAATATCTCCTCGGTCAGTACGCTTGTTGGAACTATTTCCAAACCGTAGATACCCCCGCTAACAAAAAATTTGTTGAGGCTTTTCGAGCTAAATTCGGTCAGGAGCGCGTCACTAACGACCCGATGGAGGCGGCCTACATCATGGTCTATCTCTGGAAGCAAGCGGTAGAACAAGCGGCAACCGCCGATGATCTCGACAAAGTTCGCGCCGCGGCCGTGGGACAAAAATTCGATGCTCCCGAAGGACCGGTGGAAATGTTCCCCAATCATCATATCTCCAAAACCGTCCGCATTGGTCAGGTGAGAGATGATGGTCTATTTGACATCGTTTGGTCAACTCCGGGGGTAGTGGATCCGCAACCTTGGAACCAATTTGTCCCCGAAACTAAGGGCTTTGCCTGTGACTGGACGGATCCGGCTAAGGGCGGTAAGTTCAAAATGGAAAAATCCTAGTTTTAGGAATTTTTCCGGATAGTAACGAGAGTGAGGTGGGCATTACTGTTCACCCCTCTTTTTAAAGCTTAAAAATGCACGGGAATAACGAAAAGTGTCAGCATTATTAGAAGGATTATTTAATGGTATTAGTATCGGTTCTGTGCTATTGCTGGCCGCTTTAGGACTAGCGATTGTTTTCGGACTGATGGGGGTGATTAATCTCGCTCACGGTGAGTTAATGATGTTAGGGGCCTACAGTACTTTTGTGGTGCAGAATATCTTTAAAGGTTTCGGTTCTCCCCTCTTTGATACTTATGTTTTATTCGCCCTACCGATCGCTTTTTTAGTGTCGGGATTGGCGGGATTATTATTAGAAAGGGGGGTGATTAGGTTCCTCTACGGCAGACCCCTAGAAACGCTGCTGGCCACTTGGGGAGTCAGCTTAATTCTGCAGCAATTTGTCAGAAGTGTCAACGGGTTATTAGTAATTAGTTTAATAGTTTTCTGTCTGTTATTTTTTGGGGCGATGACGGTGTTAAGTCGTCGCCTAGATTGGGAGAGAATTCGCAATTTAGCTATTGGTATCACCCTGCCTTTATCCCTAGCTATCGCTGGATTATTAGGCTATCTTTTATCTTTTAATCCGGTTCTCGCTCGACCCTGGTTTAGTGCCAGAAACGTCGATGTCACGGCTCCTGCTTGGTTACGGGGAGGTTTACCTTTACCCGGTTTTCAAATGCCCTACACCCGTCTATTTATTATCATTTTAACTGCCCTTTGTTTGTTAGGGACTTATTGGTTTTTAAATAAATCTTCTTGGGGTTTACGCATTCGTGCCGTCACCCAAAATCGCCAGATGAGTGCCTGTTTAGGCATTCCGACAAATCAAGTGGATGCTTTGACTTTTGCCCTCGGTTCGGGATTAGCTGGAGTTGCCGGTTGTGCGATTAGTTTTTTGGGTTCCGTCGGTCCAAATGTGGGACAAAATTATATCGTTGATACCTTCATGGTAGTGGTGGTGGGGGGAGTGGGTAATCTCCTGGGAACTATTATCGCGGCTATGGCGATCGGTGTGGCTAATTATTTAATTGGTTCGGGAACTTTTGCTCTGATTTTTGGTTCCGTAGAAGCCCTAAAACCCCTAACGGATTTCTTCACCTTTTTCTCCACCACTAGCATGGCAAAAGTGATGATTTTTGCTTTAATTATTGCTTTCTTGCAATTCAAACCTGCGGGAATTTTTCCTCCTAAAGGACGTACTGCTGAGTTATAGATTATGATTACCGAAACCATCACTAGAAACGAATCCCGACAACGGGAAAAGAAAAAGTTAATCACGGAAATCGCTGTTATTGTTGGTTTAGTGGTCATCTTTGCGGTGTTGCTGCCCTTAGCTTTGTCGGCTTTCCGCTTGCGTTTATTGGGGCGATTTCTTTCCCTGGCTATTGTCGCTTTGGGCATAGATTTAATCTGGGGTTATACGGGTTTATTAAGTCTTGGTCATGGCATCTTTTTTGCCCTCGGTGGTTACGCTTTGGCCATGTACCTAAATCTTCAGTTACCCCCCGGACAAATGCCCGAATTTTTTACTCTCTACGGGGTGACAGAATTACCTTTTATTTGGCAACCTTTTTATTCCCTACCTTTGACAATTCTAGCCCTAATTATCGTACCAGCGATCGTGGCAGGATTATTGGGTTATTTAATCTTCCGCAACCGCATTAAAGGGGTTTATTTCTCGATTTTGACCCAAGCGGCTTTACTGGTATTTTTTAACTTTTTTAACGGTCAACAAAAGTTAATTAACGGCACTAATGGCTTAAAAACCGATACCCAAACAATTTTCGGGTTGCTGGTAGGTTCCGATGCCGTTCAAGTGGCCTTTTATTTACTCACAATTGTCTGTTTACTGGCTATTTATCTGCTCTGTCGTTGGTTAACTACGGGCAGATTTGGGCGCTTGTTAGTCGCCATTCGCGATGATGAGGTGCGTGTGCGTTTTTCTGGTTATGATCCTACTTGGTTTAAGGTGTTAGTTTTTGCCATTTCTGGGGCGATTGCCGGTGTTGCCGGCGCCCTTTATACCGTGCAAACGGGAATTATCACCCCTAACTCTATGGATGTGGCTTTTTCCATTGAAATGGTGATTTGGGTGGCTGTGGGGGGACGTGCTACCCTTGTGGGGGCAGTTGTCGGTACTTTATTAGTACGCCTAGCCCAAACTTTTTTAAGCGAACAATTTCCGGAAGTCTGGGTATTTTTCCAAGGGGCCCTATTCCTAATTGTGGTGACAGTGCTTCCCGATGGTCTTCTCGGTGGAATTAAACGTTTGCTGACTCATTTTGGTTTCCGCAAAACTTTAATTACCTATCCTAGTATTGAGGAAGCTCCGGAAGTGCAACTGGAAAGAGAAGAATTAGATCATAAGTGATCTTAGCTATCAGTTATCAGTTATCAGTTATCAGTTATCAGATGTGAGTTTTCAGTTCACTGATTACTGCTGACTGTTCACTGAAAATACTTCCCAATTCCCTCTTAGAAATTATGACTGGAAAAATCTTAGAAATCGAGAATCTTACCGTTAGTTTTGGGGGTTTTAAAGCTCTCAATAATCTTAATTTCAGTATGGATACGGGAGAATTGCGGGTGATTATCGGTCCCAATGGTGCGGGAAAAACCACTTTTTTAGATGTGATTACGGGGAAAGTGCAACCCACCATCGGACGGGTATTATTTAAAGGTCGAGATCTCCGCAAAATTCCCGAATTTGCGATCGCTCGTTTGGGTATTGGTCGCAAATTTCAAACTCCTAGGGTATATTTAAATCTAACTGTCCGAGAAAATCTCGATTTAGTTAGTAATCGCAATAAAAATGTTTTCTCAACTCTTTTCGGTCGTCCTCCCCTAGAAGATAGCAGAAAAGTTATTGGTTTATTGGAAACTATCGGGTTAACTGCTAAAGCTGATTTACCCGCTTCTTTACTTTCCCACGGGGAAAAACAACGCTTAGAAATTGGTCAATTAGTGGCCCAGTCACCAGATTTACTGCTAGTAGATGAACCCGTAGCAGGATTAACCGATGAGGAAACGGAAAACGTGGGTAATTTGTTGTTAAATCTAGCGGAAAGTCATTCAATTATTGTTATTGAACACGATATGGAATTTGTCCGTCAAATTGCCCGCAAAGTCACGGTTTTACACCAAGGAACTGTTCTCTGTGAGGGGAATATGGAGCAAATTCAAAATGATCCGAAAGTTATTGAAGTTTATCTAGGTTCCTCGGAAGAATAAAGAATCAAACGATTAAAATTAATTAAAAAGGGTTGACAATGTTACACATATCTGATCTCAATGTTTACTACGGAGAAAGTCATATTTTAAGAAATGTTGATCTTAACATTTATGCGGGAGAAATGGTCTGTTTAATCGGACGTAATGGCGTGGGCAAAACTACCCTATTAAAAACCTTGATGGGTATCTTAAAACCGCGAGCGGGAACAATTAATTATGAGCAAGAAAACCTGATTAATAAAACCTCAGATCAAAGAGCCAGATTAGGACTGGGTTATGTGCCGCAGGGTAGGGATATTATTCCCCGTTTAACGGTAAAAGAGAATTTAATTCTCGGTTTGGAAGCTTTACCCACAAAAAGAAAAAATGCCACAATTCCCGAAGAAATCTTCGATTTGTTTCCCGTTTTAAAAACCATGTTATCGCGGATGGGAGGAGATTTAAGCGGTGGACAACAACAGCAATTAGCCATCGCTCGCGCCTTAGTGGGGGAACCAAAATTATTAATTTTAGATGAACCCACGGAAGGAATTCAACCGTCAATTATTCTCGAAATTGAAGCAGCGGTGCGGCGTATTGTTGCCAGTAAAGGAATCGCCGTTTTATTAGTAGAACAACACCTGCATTTTGTCCGCCAAGCTGATCGATATTACGCCATGCAGAAAGGGGGAATTGTTGCTTCCGGTTTCACAAGCGGATTAAGTCAAGAAGTCATTCAGCGATTTTTGTCGGTTTAAACTTAACTTTTTCCTTGATAAGTAGGTGGGCGTTAAAAATTATCAGACACCCCCCTTATCAAGGGGGGATTAAGGGGGGATCGGCACCCCCCTTATCAAGGGGGGATTAAGGGGGGATCGGCACCCCCCTTATCAAGGGGGGATTAAGGGGGGATCGGCACCCCCCTTATCAAGGGGGGATTAAGGGGGGATCAAAGACAAAATCTATCTTCAATTTAATTATAACCACTTACTTATATGACTCAAATAGTCGTAATTGGTGGCGGGGCAGCGGGATTTTTTGGCGCAATTAAAGCGGCAGAATCTAACCCAAAAGCTGGCGTTACTATCCTAGAAGCGGCAAAAGAACCTCTTGCGAAAGTGCGGATTTCGGGAGGGGGACGCTGTAATGTCACCCATCATTGTTTTGATGTTTCCCAATTGGTTAATTATTATCCTCACGGTGGCAAAGCACTACGGGGAGCTTTTAGTCGGTTTCAACCCCAAGATACTATTAAATGGTTTGAATTGCGAGGGGTAAAACTCAAAACAGAAGCGGATGGACGAATGTTTCCCAGCACCGATAATTCTGAAACTATTGTTAATTGTCTGCGGGAAAGTGCGACTTTTGCTGGGGTTAATTTAAGGCTAAATTCCCCAGTTAAATCGGTAAAAAAACAGGAAGAAAGTTTTTTGATTGAATTAAAAAGAGAGGAGCAAATTAGGGCAGATAAGCTTTTAATTGCTACGGGAAGTAGTCCTTTTGGTTATCGCACCGCTCAAGATTTAGGTCATTCTCTAATCTCTCCTGTCCCTTCTTTATTTACCTTTCAAATTGCCGATCCTCGTCTGAAAGATTTGTTAGGGGTTGCTGTGGATAAAGTGCGAGTTCGTCTTGGGGGAAGCAAATTAGAACAAATCGGACCCTTGTTAATTACCCATTGGGGAGTCAGTGGACCGGCTATTTTAAAACTTTCTGCTTGGGGAGCGCGGGTACTTCACGAGCATCATTACCGAATGCCTTTAATCATTAATTGGTTGGGGGATTATCATCCTGAAAAATTGCGAGAAATTATCTTACAAACTAAAAGTGAATATCCCAAAAGAAAACTTTTTAATTATTGTCCCTTTGAACAGTTACCCAAGCGTCTTTGGCAGAGTTTATTAAGTTACTTGACTGTTAACTCGGAAACTCCTTGGGCCGAATTATCTAAAAATACTCTCAATCGATTAATGATTGAATTACAGCAAGGGGAATATCAAATCAAAGGAAAAGGGGTGTTTAAGGAGGAATTTGTCACCTCTGGGGGAGTGAATCTTCAGGAAGTGGATTTTAAAACTATGGAAAGCAAAATCTGTCCGGGGTTATATTTTGCCGGGGAGGTACTAGATATCGATGGAGTCACGGGGGGATTTAATTTTCAAAGCGCTTGGACCACTGGTTATCTCGCCGGACAAGCTATGGGCAATAGAAGGGTGTAGGAAGCACCGGAGAGGGGGAAGTGGGGAAGTGGGGAGCCTTTTTTCAGTAAACAGTAAACAGTGAACTGAAAACTCACATCTGACAACAAGGGCCGAATCTAAGACCTAATTGGTTAAGCTAAAAGCTTTGATGTGCTTAGTTTCTAACCTTCTTTTTAGGTAGAGTTTGCTGAATAAATCTAAAAACCTTGTTGGATAAGGCTTTTAGACTTTTTTGACCTCAAAAAGTCCCGACCCTTGCAGTGATTGAGGGGAAAATTCAGGTACTTTTTCCCTGAAAATTAGGTAATTGACCAGGTGAAAATGGGTAAAACCCCACACCCCACACCCCACACCCCACACCCTGCCACCAGGAAAAACTTTTTCAGCAGACCCTAGGTAGGAGAATTGTCAGATTCTGTCTTTTGCCTCTTGCCTGTTGCCTCTTGCCTTCAGAAGCTGATAACTGAATACTGACTCCTGAATACTGAATACTGAATACTGACTCCTGACTCCTGACTCCTGACTCCTGACTCCTGACTCCTGACTCCTGACTCCTGAATACTGCCTTCGTTAAAACCGATTCCTTGATGCTGTTATTCCCAAATTGGACCGGCTGCAATGATTTCTTGGGAGGCCGTGGTAAATTGACGGAAATTTTCCACGAAACGATGGGCTAATTCTCGCGCCTGTAGGTCGTAGGATTCGCCATCTTGCCATGCTTGTCGCGGGTCGAGGATTTTTTTGGGAACTCCGGGGACAATTTCGGGGACGAGAACTTGAAAGATGGGATGAGGATGGAAAACTACTTCCTCTAAATCGCCATTTAAAGCGGCGGAAACCATAGCCCGGGTGTGTTTGATCGAAATGCGATCGCCGACTCCGTAGGGACCGCCGGACCAACCAGTATTAATCAGATAAACGGAGGTTTCGGGATGTTGTTCTAAACGTTCCCCTAACATTTGGGCATAGACGAGGGGTGAGAGGGGGAAGAAACATTGACCGAAACAACTGGAAAAAGTCACCTGTGGGGCTGTGATTCCCCGTTCCGTTCCCGCTAATTTGCTAGTATAGCCGGAGAGGAAATGATACATCGCCTGGTTCGTGGTTAATTTGGCGATTGGTGGCAGTACCCCAAAAGCATCGGCAGTTAAGAAGATAATAGTTTTCGGGTGGGTTCCCATGCCAGATACGGCACAATTAGGGATATAACGCAGGGGATAGGCGGCGCGGGTGTTTTCGGTCAAACGTCCATCATCGTAGTCGGGAAGGCGATTATCGGGGGAAAGGATCACGTTTTCGAGAATAGTGCCAAATTGAATCGCCGCCCAGATTTGGGGTTCGTATTCGGCACTTAAACGGATGGTTTTAGCATAACAACCGCCTTCAAAGTTAAAAATGCCGTCTTCTGACCAACCGTGTTCATCATCACCGATGAGGCTGCGTTTAGGATCGGCGGAAAGGGTGGTTTTACCCGTACCGGAGAGACCGAAAAAGAGGGCTGTATGACCGTGTTTATCGATGTTAGCGGCACCGTGCATCGGTAAAACCCCTTGTTTGGTCATCAGGTAGTTCATCATCGAGAAGACGGATTTTTTGATTTCGCCAGCGTAGCGAGTGCCACCGATGAGAACGATTTTTTTTGCCAGGTTGAGGACGATAAAGGCTTCGCTGTTCAGGTCGTCATCCTCGGGATCTCCCTGTAACCCCGGCAGGGCAATCACGGTAAAATCAGTTTGATGGGCAGCTAGTTCGATCGCACTGGGCCGGAGGAATAACTGATGGGCAAAGAGGTTATGATAGGCGATTTCGGTGACAACGCGCACGCCAAAGCGACAATTAGGATCGGACCCGACGTAACCATCGAAGATATATAGGTCTTTTCCCTGTACATAGGCGAGGACTTTTCGGTATAACTGCTGGAATTTTTCCTCGCTAATCGGGGCATTATGCTGATTCCAGTCGATTTCCTTTTCGCTATTGGCTTCTTTGACAATGAATTTATCTTTGGGGGAACGACCGGTATATTTACCCGTTTCCACCACTAAAGCCCCATTATCGGCTAAAACGCCCTCATGACGTTCGATCGCCTGTTCGACTAATTGCGGTACGGAAAGATTGCGATAAACGCGACCGAGATTTTTCATGCCTAGGTTTTCGAGGCCGTAGGTGGGATGAATTTGATTTTCTAATTCGTAGTAGAAATTGACGTTCTCCACGCGATCGGGCAAGGGACAAGAGATACTATCATTGGTCAGCGTGTGTAGAGTCGGCATAACCCCAATTCTCCTGATAATTTAGTTGTCGGTTTAGAGCTAAGTTCCAGGTCTCTGATTAGTGCAGTTATAGAAACTAGAAAAACTCCGTTCTCTGTCTTTTTTCACTCCCAGACACCTAAGAAGCTATATTGATTAGTTTATTTGACGATATTTGCCTGATTAATCTGGTCTTTTGCTGTCGGTAAAGCCAATCTTAGAGCGGTAATTCAGGATTATTTGCCTATTTACCCGTCATCTCCCAGTCAGGGTTTTTACCTTTTCCCTCTTGCCGATCTAACTGCTTTTTCTAGATATTTTTAGTCTAGCTGTACAATAGGATACAGACGATGTTTTTTTTACAAAAATTAACAGCTAAACAACATTGGTCAGCTAATCTAGCAGTTAAGCTGCCCGCGAATTTAAATTGCTTGTTGAGATGAGGCAACAGGCAACAGGCAACAGTAAAGGGATTTGGGTAGATTTAGCCAATCTCAAGGATAGGCGGTTAAAATGCGTCTTAGCCTATCTTCATGGTGGGGTAGGAAGTCTCTGGTTTTGGGCAACGTCAGAACAATAGCTGGTCGTCCGGAGATGATGCCAAGGCTCCTAAACGTGGTTAAATCGGTTTTGCCGCTAATAAAAAAAGTCGATTGACACAGGGCAAGTTAGCGGCCAAAATTAACTCTATTAGCCGTTGGCAAGCTCTAGAATTGATTGTGTAAGTAGTCGGACATAAATTCTGTTGTCTATCTTAAGAAATGTAAATTGCCGCAATTCTTACTGACGACCGACTCCTGACTCCTGACTCCTTACCCCACAGTTAACTTTACTTTTGTCCAACTACTTAACAGGTTAATTAAGTCTAGCTCGATCTCGAAAAAAAACAACTAATATTGACATCCTCACCGCCGTAAACGGACGGTGATTCCCAAACCTCACGATTTAGGTTTCTGCTTCTTTCCCTTGCGGGGTTCCGCACCTGCCTTAACAGATTTACTCTGTTCTGGTCTTATGGTCGCTCTACAGACTGACAC
>NZ_JAPZSZ010000116.1:0-4801 GCF_027532095.1 Microcystis sp. LE19-195.1E | reverse complement strand
CATGATATCAGCCAGACTTGGAAACTATCTCATCAAATTAGTCCCCCCATAGAACCCCCTTGAGCCATCTGGCACACTTTTCTCTTTTTGTCAAATTTTATGTTAAGAAAGATGTGACTAATGGATAGCTTAATAAGGGGGGCAGGGGGGATCGAACCTAAAATCCATTTTTAATTTAATTATAACCAGCTACTTAACTTAAAACTTAAACCTGATCACTGATAACTGGTCACTGATAACTGATAAGCGATCTCAGTATATTGGGGTTGCTTTCTCGTTTTTGCAAAGAAATATATCGAAATGGGCAGCGGATAGGAAAATTCGTGCGAGAATCTAAAGAAATTGTTAAATCGCCCTAGGAGTAGCCAACGATTTTGTGATTATCGATCCAAATCCACCAATTAGCACAAGGGGAGGCTCTTATGGAAAAGCAGCCATCAGAAATCGAGATCGAGCTAGATGCACAGCTAAAAGAGGAGGATTCCGAACAGTTTCTGCGTAGTATATTTAATTCCGTGCAAGCGTCGATTTTTGTGGTGGACGTGCTGGAAAATAGAGATTTTCGCTATGTGGGGGCCAACCCCGTTCATGAACGCTGGACAGGACTGCGCTCATCAGATATTAAAGGCAAAACTCCCGAACAAATCCTTCCCCCCGATGATGCGCGTAGTGTGCGGCAACACTATAGTGATTGTGTACGTTACGGAACGACTATTTCCTACGAACAGTATTTACCTTTTCAAAATATACCCTACTGGTGGCTAACAACTTTAACACCCCTACGGGATAACAATGGGAGCATCTATCGTTTAGTGGGAACCAGTACCAATATCACCGAACGCAAACAGGCCGAAGAAGCTTTAAGATTACAAGCAGAACGAGAACAACTACTGGGGGTAATGCAGGAAAGAATCCGGCAATCGTTGGATCTTGATCGCATTTTGCAAAGAACTGTTAAAGAAGTGCGACAATTTCTCAACTGCGATCGAGTGTTAATTTATCGTTTATTCCCCGATCATAGTGGCATGATTGTGGTGGAATCCCATACTGCGAGGATTAATTCTGTCTTAGGAAACAGGATACAGGATCCCTGTTTTAATTTATCCCCAGAACGTCTGGAAAATTATCGTCGCGGGAGGATTCAAGTTATTGAAAATGTCCATAATTCGGGACTTGATCCCTGTTATCGCAGCCTACTCACCTCTTTGCAAGTACAGGCTAACTTGGTGGTGCCAATTATCTGCGATAACCAACTCTGGGGGTTACTAATTGCCCAAAATTGCCAAAAAACTCGCTCTTGGCAATCCCAAGAAATAGAGCTGCTCAAACAATTAGCCATTCAAGTGGGAATTGCCATTCAACAAGCAGAACTGCACCAACGGGTAAAATGCTTGAATACTGCCCTAGAATCGGAGGTTCAGCAAAGAACCGCCGAATTGCAGATGAGTTTGAAGTATGAAGCATTAATCGGACGGATTACCGAAAAAATTCGCGATAGTCTCGATGAAAATCATATTCTGCAAACCACCACTAGGGAATTAGTCCAGGTTTTACCCGTAGAACGCGCCCAAATTGAGCTTTACGATCCCAGTCGCAGTCAAGCCACTATTGTCCACGAATATACCACTCAAAAGCTTATCTGTCAGGGAATTACCCGTCAAATTAGCGATTTTCCCGAAATCTATCAACCGCTGCTGCACAAACAAATTTTACAATTTGTTGATCGTCTTCCCCTTGGTAATCCGCAAATTGGTCGTGTTAACCGTTGTGCTTGTGCTATCTTTGACGATCAGGGTTTTTTGGGCAATCTTTGGCTAATTCGACCAGCTAATCATATTTTTAACTCTTTAGAAACTAATTTGATTCAACATATTGCCACCGAATGTGCGATCGCTATTCGACAGGCGCGACTTTACGAATCTTCCCAAGCACAAGTGAGGGAATTAGAAAAACTGGAAAGATTAAAAAGCGAATTCTTGAAAACCCTTTCCCATGAACTGCGAACCCCGATTACCAGCATTCGTCTAGCGGTGGAAACCCTAGAAAGTCTCCTAGAATATCAAGGGATCGAGATCGATCCACAGGATTCGATCGGTCAACTGTTGCAAATTCTTAACATTGAATCTCAGCGTCAGAGTAAGTTAGTTAATGATCTGTTGACTTTAACCTATCTGGATGCGGAAACCGAACCCCTGGCGATCGAAGCAATCGACTTACTTTCGTGGCTACCCTTATTAGTGGAACCTTTTCGTCATCTCACCCGTGAGCGACAACAGCAGTTAATTTTAGATATAGATGGGGATATACCGGAGATTAACACCAGTCTGTGTCATATCGAGCGCATCATAGCCGAATTACTTACCAATGCTTCTAAATATACCCCAGAACGAGGGATAATTAGGGTAAATGTGAAGCGTGCGGGGAAGCAAATATTAATTAGTGTGAGCAATTCAGGTGTAGAAATCGCCCCAGAGGAATTATCAAGAATATTCGCCCCTTTTTATCGCATTCCTCACCAAGATCCCTGGCGCTACAGTGGCACCGGTTTAGGTTTAGCTTTAGTCCGCAAACTGATTAAACCCCTGAATGGGACCATCAATGTCACCAGTGCCAATGCTGTCACCACTTTTACCCTCACCTTGCCAATCTAGTCGAGCGGAAAACTTTTTAGAAAAAAACCTTGCAATTATTTCGAGGGCGTGCTATGTTGAGAAAGGACAAAAAAAACGCCGAGATAGCTCAGTTGGTAGAGCAGAGGACTGAAAATCCTCGTGTCCGCGGT
Source organism: Microcystis sp. LE19-195.1E (assembly GCF_027532095.1). Taxonomy (NCBI): domain Bacteria; kingdom Bacillati; phylum Cyanobacteriota; class Cyanophyceae; order Chroococcales; family Microcystaceae; genus Microcystis; species Microcystis sp. LE19-195.1E. Next base: position 2,019 of record NZ_JAPZSZ010000116.1, on the reverse strand, counting down.
TCAAATCCGCGTCTTGGCATCGCAAAAACACGAAAATTTGCCCTGTATTTACTTTCTAGTCTGCTGGGTTTTGTAAGTGCAAGGATGGGCGGTTAGAATGCGTCTTATACCACAGAAAACGGGTTTCTCGGAGAAACCCGTTTTCTACTCATGCAAAACTGAAAAGTCCCCCCAACCAGCAACTACTTTTTGATTTTGGGCTTGACGTAAGCGGTCACGGATTAAGATAATCTAACAAGTATGTACGACAATGAAATCCTAGACCCTAGCAACTCCTTAAATAATCCTCTCGATGGGAGCGATCCAGATCAAGCAGCGGAAATCCCCCCCGATCCAGAGGAAATGCTCTCATTGCTTACTTCTGCTCATGTCAGCGAGAGAATGATCGCGGCCCGCGCCTTTTGTGAATTGCGTGACGAAAGAGCGATCGCTCCTTTACTGGAGATGTTAAGCGATGTCTGTCCCCTAGTGCGTGTCAGTGTCGCCTACGCTTTGGGCAGAAATCCCAGTCTTAGCGCCGTGGCTCCCTTAATCGATTTACTGGCCAGAGATTGGAATGGTTACGTCAGAAAAGGGGTAGTTTGGGCCCTGGGTAACTGTGGTGATCGCAGAGCGATCGAGCCTTTGGTTCATGCTCTCAAAACCGATATTTCGGCGGTGCGATTATGGGCCGCCAGTAGTTTGGCCCAGATTGCCAAGGTCAATTATGAAGATATCATCACCGTCTTGCCGCCTTTAATTGAAGGATTGCGCCGAGATTTAATCGCGGCGGTGCGGAGTAATTGCGCTTGGTCGATCGGTCAATTATGCCGAGAATTGCCCTTAAATGTGATTTATGCCACGGCGATCGATGCTTTGATCGAGGCCTTGGTGGAAGATGAGGATTTAGGTGTCAAGGAAGATGCCAGGGGTGCTTTATTAAAAGTGGGCGACCCGAGAGGATTACAATTGATCGAGGAATTAGAGCTTGAAGGAATTATCTAAACCGCTAATTTTGGGCGTTACGGGGGCATCAGGGCTGATTTATGCCGTCCGTACTCTCAAATATCTACTTTTAGCCGACTACACGATCGATCTAGTGGCCTCCAAATCAGCTTACACTGTCTGGCAAGCAGAAGATAATGTGCGGATGCCTCCAGAACCAGAGCTGCAAGAACAATTTTGGCGCGGCCAATGCGGGGTGATGGAAGGGGGAAAATTACGCTGTCATCGTTGGGGCGATGTGGGGGCAACGATCGCCAGTGGGTCCTATCGCACCCTTGGTATGGTAATTATTCCCTGTAGCATGAGTACAGTGGCCAAATTAGCGGGGGGATTAAGTTCCGATTTGCTAGAAAGGGCGGCCGATGTGCAGATGAAGGAGGGCAGAAAATTGGTTTTAGTACCGCGAGAAACCCCCTTTAGTTTAATTCATCTGCGTAATTTAACCACTTTAGCCGAGGCGGGCGTTAGAATCGTGCCAGCAATACCGGCATGGTATCACCATCCCCAATCGATCGAGGATTTGGTAGATTTTGTCATCGCTCGTACCCTCGATCAGTTAGATATCGATTGTGTGGCCATTAATCGCTGGCAAGGACATTAACAGTTATCAGTGATCAGTGATCAGTGATCAGTGATCAGTTATCAGTGATCAGTTATCAGATGTAAGTTATCAGATGTAAGTTTGGCTCTTCGGTTTGTGTTATGCAATGGACGGGGGTTATAAGGGATGGAACCCTTATATAGAAAGGCATTTAGCGATTTTTGTCAATTATTTTTGATCTAGAGCGAACTAATCAATTAAGTCTCTTGCCAGATAAGGATTTAGTCGATTTATGCCCCCCTATCGAACCATACTAAGTAACGAAGAACCGTAAGTTTTAAGTTAATTAGGGTTTGCTGAAAAAGTCGCTCAAAGAATTATGCTATTGAGTGCCAATAATTTGTCGCCCAAGTGATAAGTTTTACTTGAGTAAAATCACTTTTAACATAATTTTTATTAAAGCGTTGCCGACATCTTAGTTCATCTGTTCGCAG
>NZ_JAPZSZ010000081.1:0-3311 GCF_027532095.1 Microcystis sp. LE19-195.1E | reverse complement strand
CGACCGACCCAACTGCAACAAAAAGCGTTAGATTTATTGGGAGTTTCCCTGATTTGTACCCAGTAACGGGGCGGCGGAAATTCTTTTAATCCCTTCTACAGCACAGGTTATGGCTTTTTGTCAACGGGGAAGTCCAGATATACCGATCTGTTTCCAGTTTTTTACCTCCCCAATTTTTTCGGCTAAATCGGGAATTTTTCCCACGGATGCCTCGATGAGTTGCACTCTTTCATTTAAACCGGTGATTTTTGCGTCTAAAGTCCTGATTTCTCCCTTAATTTCCGTCTGTCCTATCTCTAGGACTTGAATTTCTCTTTTGATCTCTCCGATGCTATTCTCGATCGCTTTTTGTCCATTCTCCAAAGAGGTTAAACGAGTTTCGATCGCTTTTTGTCCATTCTCCAGAGAGGTTAAACGAGTTTCGATCGCTTTTTGTCCATTGATAATCAGATTTTCTAACCTTTTTAGGTCATTTTCCGTAAAAGCCGTCATCAGCTAAACTCCTAATAGATTAATTTTTTCTCGTCTTGAGATTGAGTCGATCGTTGACTAATTTAATTATGGAGTCAAAATCAAGCTGTTACCCATTGATAGTGCTAGGTTCGACGCGGCAATAGGGATTTAGGGTGATAGGCAAATTTCCCTCACTTCCCCAATTCCCCATCTCCCCTTTACCATAAATAAACATTATTGTTTTCCTGTATGGATAACTTTTATTGATGAATATTGATCGCACTATCCAAGAGGCAATAGGGATTTAGGGTGATCGGGAAATTTCCCCCACTTCCCCAATTCCCCACTTACCCACTTCCCCACTTACCCACTTCCCCACTTCCCCACTTACCCACTTCCCACACTCCCTACTCCTGTCTCCTGTCTCCTGTCTCCTGTCTTCTAAATTCTGCTGTATTGTTTCCCCTCATGAATATCGATCGCACTATCCAAGAGGCAATAGGGATTTAGGGTGATAGGCAAATTTCCGCTAAATCCCCCACCTCCCCACTTACCCACTTACCCACTTCCCCACTTCCCCACTTCCCCACTTCCCCACTTCCCCACTTCCCCACTTCCCCATCTCTCCTTTCCCATAAATAAACATTATTGTTTTCCTGTATGGATAACTTTTATTGATGAATATCGATCGCACTATCCAACTAGCTCATCAATTAGCGGACACTTCTGGAGAGATTATCCGGCGCTATTTTCGGCAGCCCCATCTAGAAACCGAGACCAAACTCGATCAAGTTTCCTCAATAGTAACAATCGCCGATCAAGAAGCTGAGGAGGCGATGGTGGCGATTATTCGGCGAGAATTACCCGAAGATGGGGTTATTCGAGAAGAAGGAGCCAATATTCCCTCCCAAAGTGGTCGTTATTGGGTATTGGATCCGATCGATGGCACATCCTCTTTTGTCAAAGGATTGCCGATTTTTGGAACTTTAATCGGCCTAGTGGCAGAAAATCAACCGATTTTAGGAATTGTCGATCAACCGATTTTAGGCGATCGCTGGTTAGGAGTGAAGGGAAAAGCCAGTCTTTATAATAACCAGATGATCGTTAATCCCTACCGTCAAGATCGAGAACTTGTCTTAAAAAATGCCTGTTTAGCCTCCACCACTCCCTTAATGTTTATCACAGAACGACAACAAGCGATCGCTCGTCAGCTGCAAACCGTCTGCAAACGTACCGCTTTTGGGGGTGATTGTTATAACTATATGATGTTAGCCACTGGCTGCACTGCCATGCCGATGGTAATCCTAGAATCAGACCTAAAATACTACGATTTTTGTGCTTTAATCCCGATTATTGAAGGTGCGGGCGGAATAATTAGCGATTGGTCAGGTAATCCCCTACAAGCTGATTCTAGCGAAGTTTTAGCCGTCTCTAATTCCGGTTTATGGCGGCAGGTTTTAGAACAAATCAGCAGAGTGGGTTAGTGCCAATACTAAGATAATTAAGGCCGGCTGAATAAATCTAAAAACCTTGTTGGGTAAGACTTTTAGACTTTTTGTCAATCAAAAAGTACCAGTTATGGGAGTGATCGTGGGAAAATTACGGGACTTTTTCTCTGAAAATTAGGTAATTGACCAGATGGGAATCAGTAAAAACCTACACCCCACACCCCACACCCCACACCCCACACCCTGTCCCCACAAAAAACTTTTTCAGCAGACCCTAATTAGTCAACAGCTAACCCACCCCTGCGGCAATTAAACGGTGGCTAATTGAGGTTGGGGACGTTTGCTGTTACGGATACCTTCGATCGCCGTCCCGTAATCGGGGGCATTAAATACCGCCGAACCTGCTACAATCGCATTAGCACCCGCTTCGAGAACTTGCCAAGTATTAGCCGGTTTTAAGCCGCCATCCACTTCAATCCAGGGATCCAAGCCTCTTTCATCGCAGATTTGACGTAATTGACGGATTTTGGGGACAACTTCCGGGATAAAACTCTGGCCACCAAAACCGGGGTTAACGCTCATAATTAGGACTAAATCGCACAAATGCAGCACATATTCGATTAAATCTAAGGGAGTGGAGGGATTTAACACCACACCCGCTTGTTTACCGAGTTCGCGGATTTGGCAAAGAGTACGATGGAGGTGGGGAGAAGCATTATGTTCAGCGTGAACAGAAATAATGTCAGCACCCGCTTTCGCAAAGTCAGCCACATATTTTTCTGGTTCCACGATCATTAAATGCACATCTAAAGGTTTTTTCGTATAGGGACGAATAGCGGAGACAATCAGGGGTCCAATGGTGATATTCGGGACAAAACGACCATCCATCACATCAACGTGAATCCAATCGGCTCCTGCCTTATCCACAGCCTCGATATCGGCTCCTAATTTACTAAAATCCGCCGATAGGATCGAGGGAGAGACAACGATCGACTTCGAGCTTCCGTTTTGGGTCATGGCTAACTATAGAATTTCGTGTTTATATTTTCGTAACAATCTTATCAGCAATCAGTGATCAGTGATCACTAATCGGATTTGAGTTTTCAGTCGGGGTAATCCCAGAGCATTTTGTATAAATTGTAACAGACAAAAATTTGTAATTGTTGTACAGCAATAACCGCTACTGACAATCAATCATTTCTACTCTAGAATAAAAGATATTGCAATCCCTGTTAGGGAATTTCTCAGAAACTTGAGGTATATTAAGTGGGTTCTTCGTTACTTGGTATGGTTCGATAGGGGGGCATAAATCGACTAAATCCTTATCTGGCAAGAGACTTAATTGATTAGTTCGCTCTAGAGCAAAAACAATTGACAAAAATCGCTAAATGCCTTTCTCTATAAGGGTTC
>NZ_JAPZSZ010000216.1:0-9852 GCF_027532095.1 Microcystis sp. LE19-195.1E | reverse complement strand
TGGTCGAGGGAATCAACAATAAACTTAAACTAATAAAACGGAGAGCCTATGGCTTTAGAAACTTTCGGAATTTTTGGGTTAGAAGTATGTTGTCTTGGCATCTTGTCTGTTGATTTAGCATAAAGGGTAACGAAGAGCCAGTATTTAATTCGGTTTTGGTGTGCGGAATCAAAAATAGGCTTTGTTTTTAATATTTTTTCCATTCTAGATTTATTGTCAATTTTGCCCCTATTTTTTGGTTTTTTTGATATTAGGTTTTTTAGAATTTTTCGCTGGTTTAGAATTTTGCGAGTGATTCGTTTTTTTGGTTCCGATCTCTCTATTTTTAGGATTAAAACTTCCGATCAGATAGTATTTACTCGCATATTACTAACTCTATTCTCGATTATTTTTGTCTATGCTGGTTTAATTTATCAGATCGAACACCCGATTAATCCTCAAGTCTATCGGACATTTTTTGATGCTTTTTACTTCGCCGTTGTGACCATGACTACCGTGGGATTTGGGGATGTAACTCCCCTTTCTGATGGGGGCAAAATGGTGACAGTTTTAATGATTTTAACGGGAGTTTTGTTAATTCCCTTGCAAATTAGCGATCTGACTAAACAACTATTAAAATCTGGCACTCAAATTGATTATCCTTGTCCAGATTGTGGTTTACCCCGTCACGATATAGATGCCAATTTTTGTAAAAACTGTGGGGCAAAACTCTTAAAAAAACCTGATTGAGACTAATTCTGGCGAAATTCAGGAGCCGGTCGTCAGGAGATTATTTTTATTTATTCTGCCCGCTTCCCCACTCCCCCACTTCCCAACCCCCAATCCGTCTAAATGTTAAGTTAAGTATCGAAGAGCGGCCGTTTCATCACCCAGTAGTAATATAATCACTGAGTTATCAACTTTGATCCTTGAGTATGACTGCATTCACCACAACCCCCACCCTTGCCAATTTGCCCGCCAGTGACAGCCGTAGCCGCGTCAGTGAATTTATGAAATCCCTACAGGATGAAATTTGTCAGGGATTAGAAGAAGTGGATGGACAAGCAAAATTTATCGAAGATAGTTGGCAACGGCCCGAAGGTGGCGGCGGACGTTCGCGAGTTTTGCGGGAAGGGGCAATTTTTGAACAAGCAGGGGTGAATTTTTCGGAAGTTTGGGGGAAAGAATTACCTCCTAGCATTGCCAAACAACGGCCCGAGGCTGCCGGTCATCAATTTTATGCCACGGGAACCTCGATGGTTTTACATCCTCACAATCCTTATATTCCCACGGTTCACCTCAATTATCGCTATTTTGAAGCAGGTCCGGTTTGGTGGTTTGGCGGTGGCGCTGATTTAACTCCCTACTATGCTTTTGAAGAAGATGCTAGTCATTTTCACCGCACTTTTAAACAGGTTTGCGACCAACATCATCCCGAATATTATCCCGTTTTTAAACGCTGGTGTGATGAATATTTTTATCTCAATCATCGTCAGGAAGCCAGAGGCATCGGCGGGATTTTCTTTGATTACCAAGACGGTTTAGACCCTCTCTATCGGGGTCCTTTTGCCGAAAGTGATGCCGCTATCTATTCAGAAAAATTATCTCCCCAACAACCCCGCAACTGGGAAGAAATTTTTAGTTTCATTAATGACTGTGGCCGGGCTTTTCTACCCGCTTATGTTCCCATTGTCCAGAAACGGCGCTCGACGGAATACGGTGACAGAGAACGTCAGTTTCAACTCTATCGTCGCGGTCGTTATGTAGAATTTAATTTAGTTTATGATCGTGGCACAATTTTTGGGCTGCAAACTAACGGTCGTACCGAGTCGATTTTGATGTCTTTACCTCCTTTAGTCCGTTGGGAATACTGTTATCAACCTGCACCAAACACCCCAGAAGCAAAACTCTATGATGTCTTCCTAAAACCCCAAGATTGGGTTAATTGGCAAGGTTAAATCAGTTATCAGTTATCAGTTATCAGTTATCAGTTATCAGTTATCAGATTATAGTTTTAAGTGGACAGTGTTAGGTGAAAACTTCGCTAATTTCTTTTCACTGATTACTGTTCACTGAAAATACTTCCCACACCCTTGTCAAGTAAATAAATCTAAAAATTTTGGCTAATTTTTGGACACCTCTCCATACTCGTCTGGAAACCACGGTGAAAAAGGGACAATTACTACCTAAAAATGCGTCTCTGTTAGTGGCATTGTCGGCAGGTCAGGATTCCCTTTGTTTAGGGCAATTATTGCTGGATTTGCGCCCTCGTTGGGGTTGGCAACTAGCGATCGCTCATTGTGATCACCGTTGGTCCCAGGACCGAGGATTAGTGGATCATGTGCAGAAAATCGCCGAAATTTGGCAATTACCCGTTCATGTTGCCACCGCACCCCCCATGGCGGAAACGGAAGCCAAGGCCCGACAATGGCGTTATCAAGCTTTACAAACAATCGCCCAAGAACAGGGTTTTAATTATCTTCTCACGGCACACACGAGGAGCGATCGAGCGGAAACTTTTCTTTATAATCTCACGCGCGGGGCGGGTAGTGATGGACTTTCTGCCTTAACTTGGTTGACAAGTTTAACCCCAGATATTTTTTTAGTCCGTCCCCTCTTAAATGTCACTCGCGGGGAAACTTTCGCTTTTTGTCAAAGTCGAGAATTACCGATCTGGTATGATCGAGCTAATGAGAATTTACGCTATGCTCGCAATCGCATCCGTCAGGAATTATTACCCTACCTGCAAACTAATTTAAATCCCCAAATCGAAAAACATCTCGCCCAAACTGCCGAAATTTTGGAAGCCGAAAGCGATTATTTAGATAGTATTGCCCGGGATATTTTTCGTCGGGTTATCGATCTAGATCAACAAAGACTCGATCGCTCCCCTTTACAAATTCTACCTCTAGCGATACAAAGACGGGTGATTCGTTTATTTTTAGCTCAATATTTACCCTCATCGCCTAATTTTGCCGAAGTTGAGTCAGTGGTTAATCTCATTACTGGTGTTAATCGCGATGCCACTTCCTCCTTAACCGGCAAAATTCGGGTAGAAGTACAACAAAATTGGCTACATATCAGTTATCAGTGATCAGATTACAGTTTTAAGTGGACAGTATTAGGTGAAAACTTCGCTACTGTCTTTTCACTGATTAAGTGGTTGGGTGGAATTAAATATAAGATGAACGTAGGTTGGGTTGAAGCATGAAACCCAACTCCCGCTCATGTTACGCTACCGCTAACCCATCCTACAAATAATTGTGCCTCCCTACTTACTGCTTACTGTTCACTGTTCACTGAAAAACCCCATCTCCCCATTCTAGTTATCTCTAGCTAACTTTTACAGCAATTGGTTTAAGAAGAAACTATAATTAGTAATACAATTAAACTAAAAATAAAATTGGCGTAGAATAATGAGCGAAACTAAAGTAATTAATCGAGAAAATTTACTGGTCAGTCTCCGGCAACAACTGCGCGCGGGACAACAGGAATTAGCCGATTGGCAAGGGGGAAAAATGGCCATTTCTGCGGTGCCGGGGGCGGGAAAATCCCACAGTTTGGCCGTAGCTGCCGCCATGGTTATTGCTCGTGAGCAACTTCATGCTAAAAAACAGTTAATTATTGTCACCTACACGCGCTCGGCTGCCGCTAGTATTAAAGCTAAAATTAAACAACGCTTGCAAGATTTACAACTTTCGGCCCAAGGTTTCAGCGTCCAAACTCTGCACGGACTGGCCCTACAATTGGCCCGTCGTTACCCGGAATTATCGGGATTAGACCTCGAATCTTCTACCTTAGTTATTCCGACTCCTAGCCACAGAATTATTAGAAACTCGGTGGAAAAATGGCTAATTGCCGACCCAATTCGTTATCAAAAGTTATTAGAAGGAGTGGAATTTGATGGGGAAGAAACAGAAAGATTACGCCGTCAATCGGTGCTGAGAACCGAAATTTTACCTAGTCTTGCCTATACGGCCATTCATGAGCTAAAAAGTTCGGGATTATCACCGCAGCAAGTTTGGGAATTAAGCCACTACACCGACGATAATTATCAAATTCTCGCTATTGCTAGTGGTTTGTACCAACAGTATGAAATCCTGATGCGTCAGAAAAACTATATAGATTATGATGACATGATTTTAGGAGCCTTGCGGGTATTAGAGGAAGAAAAAATTCGCCGACAATGGCAAAAATCTGTCTTTGGAGTCTTTGAAGATGAGGCACAGGATTCTAGTCCTCTCCAAGAAAAACTAATTACTATTTTAGCAAAAAATAATGACGGGGAAATACCTAATTTAATTCGCGTCGGCGATCCCAATCAAGCCATTAATTCTACCTTTACCCCCGCCGATCCTGTTTACTTTAATTGGTTTTGTGAAAGTTGTCAAAACGAAGGCAATTTATCCACTATGAACCAAGCAGGTCGCAGCAATACTAAAATTATTGAAGCTGCTAATTTAGTTTTACAATGGGTCGATCGAGATTGGAAACAGGGAAAAGATAATCATAAAGTTACCGAGGCTCCTTTTCGGGTTCAAGCGATTCTTCCCGTCAGCGCCGAAGATCCCCAACCTAATCCAGTTAAGGAGGGAAAAGGATTAGAAATTTATCAACCTGATGATATTTATCAAACAGTGGAATTAATTGAAAAACGTCTAGTTAAATTACTCCAAGAAAACCCTCAACATAATGCCGCTATCCTCGTTAGAGAAAATCGACAGGGACACTTTTTTGCTCAAAAATTTGCCCATTTTTATAAAAGTTATCAAATCAGAATTTTTGAAGCTAACGAGATTGATCGCTTTTCCCAAATTCCCGCCGAAATGCTGAAACTATTAGCTTTTGTCGAACGTCCCCACTCTCCTGATTATCTCAAAGCGGCTTTAGAAGTGCTACAATTTAGGGGTTTAATTACTGCCCAAGACTTAAATCCTTTAGTTACCTATCCCGAACAATTTCTTTATCCCACTCCCCTCGATCCCGAACTGAAATCTAACGAAAAAATCGCCCGTCGTTATTGCTGCAGTTTACTAAAAGCTAGATTAGAATTACCCCATTATCAACTCCTGTCTTTTTTCGCTATGACTCTCCAATATTCGGGGTCAGAATTAGCCACTTTGCAAAAATTAACCGCCCGTATTTATCAGGAAACTGCTGGTAATAGTTCTCTAAAAAATACAATCAATACTCTCAATGAAATTATCGCCTCTGAGCGCTTTGAAGGAGTGGAAGAAGATAACGACGATTGTTATACTCGTCCCGGACAACTGACGATTATTACTATGCACAAAGCCAAGGGTTTAGACTGGGATTATGTTTTTATTCCCTTTCTTCACGAAGATATTATCCCGGGCAAACCTTGGGTTCCCAATGGGGCGAAATTTTTGGCAGATTTTACCCTCGCAGAAGTGGCCCGGGCGCAAATTCGAGCAGCAGTTCATCAACGCTATTTAAACCCCGACAGCATACCAATTATTCCCCCACCTTTAAGCGCTTGGTTAGAAGCTGGACAACTTAAAAAAGCTGAAGAATACCGACTTTTGTATGTAGCGATGACGCGAGCAAAAAGACTTTTATGGATGTCGAGTGAAAAAAAAGCTCCTTTCCGTTGGAACACTTTTCGCGGAGATGAAAGTAGTCAATTACAGGATAAAAATCCCTGTCCTGTCTTTCCTGTTTTAATTAATGCTTTCCCCGATTCTTTCTGTGTTTAACTGTTGCTGCAGCGTCCGCGGATAAAGAATTAGGAAGACAAACCACCAGAGGAGTATAGGAATAGATAGGAGTAGAGTTAACCAGAGACGCTGGGTTAAAAACCAACAGCCAGCAATCAGGGTAATTCCTGTCAACAGAATCGACCAAGGTTGACACCAACGGGGTTTGTGGTCCCAAACGCTACTAGATTTCGAGTTGGACATTAGTTAAGGGGCGGTAATTTACTAACTTGATTTTATCGTACCTGACTATTCAGATAACTGCTACAATTTTGGGTAATTCTATCAATAGAGTTTCTTATCTCTAGACAAACTAAGCTAAATTTTCCTATGATTGATGTCTTTTACCCAATTCCCAAGCTGTTAGATACTATTCTGACGGAGATTTATGCCGAAAATCGCCGTAAACATGAAGAAAGAATGACCGAATTGCAAATAATCTCTAATTCTTCCCTTCGCGATGCCTACGCTCAACAGCTATTATTAGATCGATTTCTTGCCCCTGTGGAAAATGCTCAACATAAGTAGGGAGGCACAATCATTTGTAGGATGGGTTAGCGGTAGCGTAACCCATCGGGGCGTTGGGTTTCATGCTTCAACCCAACCTACGTTCATCTTATATTTAATTCCACCCACCTACTTAGTATTCAAAATGCCGCTAAACACGCTCAGTACATGGCAGAAGTAGTTAATTATTATCATCATGACCATGGCTGTAGTCAAGAGCAAGCTCAAGAAATATCCCGTCAATTTCGGGCTTTAGCGGTTAAAATTTCTCAAATTGACTCTCTTTACGATTTAAAAATCATTTATCAAGTGGTTACTGTTTTCACCCAGCAATTATCAAGATTTAAACACCGAGAAAGAAATTATTCTTGGGAAAGGGAAATCAGAAAGGGTATTTTAGATCCATTAAATACCTGCATTGCTGTGGAGAAAAATTTTCAAAGACGGGTAGCTTTGATGACTGGTGAACCCGCATCAGCTACGGTAATGGGATTATCAGAGTCAAAATAGACAAACTGACTCTACGGACATTCTTGGGGGAGTTTTAATACAAACTTCCCCCAATCATAGCCGCTAATAAAATAAAACCGACCCAAACATTTTGACCGAACATTTGACCATAAACTGGTTTAGGTAAGTCCGATTGACGTAACAGCCGGTATTGACGCAACCAAGCGATCACCGCTAGACCCAACCCTAGCCAAAAAAAGGCTGATAACTGCATTTTTTGCCCCTCCCAAGCCAATAAACCCACTGTCAGGGCAAAAAAGACCCCCACGGCTTCCGGAGCGTATTTGCCGAAAAATATGGCACTGGAGTTAATACCAACCTTGAGATCATCCTCTCGATCGGACAGAGCATAAATTGTATCAAATGCCAATGTCCAAAAAATCACCGCTCCCCATAATATAAATGTATTACTATTTAACGACCCGGTGACGGCACTCCAACAGATTAAAACGGCAAAACCCCAAGCGAGAGAAAGAACCAATTGGGGTACAGGAAAAAAACGCTTGGCGAGAGGATAGCAGATAATCAGGGGAACGGCGGCCACACATAGGCAAAAACTCAGGAAATTGAGATATAAAGCTAAAATTGCGGCACAAAAGAAAGCAATTAGAGCGATAATCAAACCAACCTTGATCGATAAAGCTCTGGCCGCTAAAGGACGGTTACGAGTGCGATCGACTTGTGGATCGATATCGCGATCCCAAAGATCGTTAACCACACAACCGGCGGCGCTAGTGGCCAAAGTTCCCAAAACGATCACCCCGATCAAGGGTAGCGGTGGCACACCGTCTGCCGCCAAAAATACCGCCCATAAAGCGGGAATCATCAAAATTAACCTACCTGCGGGTTTATCCCAGCGCAAGAGGCGAATAATCGTCATCCAAGTGGGTTCTAGATCGGGTTGGGATATAGTCATAATTTCTCGTAAAAAGTAGAAACTAGGAGTTAAGGGGGTGTGGGGTGTGGGGTGTGGGGTGTAGGGTGTAGGGTGTGGGGTTTTGGGGAGAAAATTAATTAATTTTGGCCAGTAGCTGCCTTTTGCCTTTTGCCTTTTGCCTTTTGCCTTTCCTAACCAAGAAGTTAATTTTGCACGACTACTTACTTAACGTGATTACCAGCCCCAACTATTGGGAACGCCTTTAAACGGACCCACCACATCGGAGGTTATCCATCCCCCGTAAAAGTTGCCAGGCTGCGGTTGTACTAATTCACCGTCGGCATAACAAGCGCTCATTTTCGCAGGATAAAAAGCCAGATAATTCTTAATTGCCTGAAACTCTGGTGTTGGATCCGGATAATACCAAGCGACGTTAATTGCCTGTTGATCCCCAACGGTGATATTGTAATATCCCGCTAGACCTTTCCACTCACAAAAAGACTTTTCTGCTGTGGCTTGCAGGTATTCCATTTTAATATCTTGGGGCGGTAGATAATAAACTGGAGGATGACTGGTTTCTAGAACTCGATAACTGCTTTTAGTATCGGCAATTATCACACCATTAAAGATGATTTTTAGGTGTTTAGGCGATAATTCTAGGCGCGGGGGACGAGGATAATCCCAGACGGATTCCTGTCCTGCTTTTGCTGGTATCGGTTGGGGACGAAACATAATTTTTCTTATATTATTCTCCGAGTCAGTTCACTGTTTACTGATTACTGTTTACTGATCACTGAAAAGAGTTTTCTCAGGGTTTCCACTCGTTCTCGATTGACATTTAAATCCGATTCTCCTAACCGGGAGGCCGAGCGAACATCGATCGCATTTTTGCTAGGATTGAGAGAAAATTCCACATCATCGACAAATCCCATCCATTGACTGCTAAATTCGGCGTAGAGATAGTTACTATCTTGGTTAATAATTTTAGTTCTCGGTTGGGAGGCGATAATTTTAGCTAATTGCTCGATCGCTTCTTTGCCGCTACCCTGATAACTAAGGGGTTCGATCGAATGAGCCTGATCCTGACTCTGACTGCTAACACAATTAGGAGTGACCGGACAAGGAGCCAGTTTACCCTCCCTGACTCCCAAATAATCGGGACGAGTACCGGCGAATAAACTAACGCTATCGGGAGCAATTAACCTAATTCCTAGCCAGATGAGCAGTATTCCTAGGAAAATAAACGGGGTTAGCCGGAAAGATTTTTTCACCGTGTTGGGAGTTTCAGTCATGCTAGTCTTACAGAATCACTTCAATTAACTTAACATTGATAGGTGTGACAATATCAGGAGATAGAATAAGATGTTTCTCGATGAATTACAACCCGTTGTTAAAGAACTGATTCAACAACCGATCGCTTTTTTCGGTGGTTTTGCCTCTGGATTACTGCGCTTGAAACTTTCGGACGATCCCCTCAAAAAATGGTTAGAACAGCAGGGATTAGTCAGTTTTAACGACAATAATCAGGATAATGGCAACGGTCCCCAGTCGATCTCGATCGATTAGGGATCAGGGGTTAGCTGTTGGGGGTGAGGGTATTCTCCCATCCCCAAAACCCCCCGCTTACCACCCCATCAGCTTAACTTGCTGCTGAAAGTAGATAAATTTCCTCGGCTACTCGTTTTAAGCGTCTTAATTGCGCTTCCATATCCTTTTTAGTCCATTTAGCGGCGAATTGCTGGAATCCCCACCCCACAACCGGATTAGGAATCGCAAACTCAAAACGATTGATTAGACAAGTGCCGCCATCATTGGGTTGACATTCCCAGCGATCGCATCCGCGAAAAAAGCCTTCAAATTGCCAGACAATTAACCCCGGTTCCCTCTCAATCACCGTACTTTTCAGCGTTGGCTGAATTAGGGGAATTTGAATCAAAAAACGACTTCTCCCACCGATATCGGTCTTCCAATCCCCGATAGGTTCACAAACTAACAATGGATTCAACCAACGACGCATTAACTCTAAATCCGTGATACAACGCTCTACCGTCGTGGCACTAGCTTTAATCTGAATTGATTGTTCAAATACTTGACAAGATGACATTGATCTGCTTATAAGTGGGTGGGTGGAATTAAATATAAGATGAACGTAGCGACTGTCTTGATTGTCAAGAGGTAATTCAAAAAAACTCAAGCAGTTGCCGTAAAACTCAAAATCTCAAGCCAGAAAAAAGCGCAGCAAAAACTAAGTCGCTCAGGTTA
>NZ_JAPZSZ010000268.1:0-3203 GCF_027532095.1 Microcystis sp. LE19-195.1E | reverse complement strand
TATCGCTTGAATATGTTGGTTAAGTTCTTGTTGTTGCTCTGGAGTCATTTTTGTCTTTTCCCCACTCTTTTCTCTATCCCATACCCAATTGATGCTTTTGTCAAGTAGTTTATTTGTTCTTCAGCTTTGACTTGCTCCCATTAGTCTTGGCACCACGTCAACTCTAATCTGGGCTAAGTTTGATTCTCTGCCTCCTGCCGCTCTTAATAACTACTTTAATCCCTCAGAATGGAATAGTTTCGGGTCAACCTATGGTGCCGTAATCAACAACTTGGTTCCGCAAGATTCGGGCGCTATGGCAAATCTACTTGGTGACGATTATCTCAGCTGGACACGGTACAATACCTTACCTCCAGATCCCCTTCCAACAACTCCTGATGGGCTGCTTGACTTTGCACAAATCAAAAAGATTCAGTTCCAGCGGTGGGCCTTGCAAAATGGGATCTCTAACGAAACGGTGAACGCTGGAATAGGCATACTTTCTCAAGTTGATTTTATAAGTGCCGCGGCTGTAAAATGGCAAGCGGCGAGTAAACAAAAGGTATTCGCCTACACAGCTACGCAACAAGGTCTCAAGAATGCCATTAATGGCGGGCAATCAAAAACAGTAAATTTGGATAGCTCAACAGAATCCACAGACACGTCCCATTCATGGGCATCCGGTCAAGTTTCGGGTGGGTATGGATTCTTCTCAGCGAGTGTTTCAGCGTCCTGGGATAAGTTCTCGCAGGATATACAGAAGTCAGGGGTCAAGCTTAAGATTAACTTTGAAAAAGTGGCCACGCTTCTTGGGAGTCCACTCCTGACAGTGGATCAACTGGATACCGATCTGTCAAAATACCTCCCTTGGTATGATTCTAAGGCTATCCAAACGGCATACACAGAGAACAACAACACTGTGTGGAAACGTACGGCCCCCACTTGGGAGGACACGTTTGGTTCCAACGGCAACCTAAAAAACCTTACGGTAGCTCTTATCGTTGTTGATGGGATTACAACTACGACGACTACTACCGCTTCCGTATCAAAAACAGACCAAGAGTCGTTTAAGGCTGCCGCTCAGGCTGGATACTGGCCGTTTTTTCGGGCATCGGGTCAGGGTGGTTGGACAACAGAAGTTACATTTAATGATAAGGGCGAAGTAACAGTCAAATCATCATCTAAAACCGGTAACCCGAACGTGATAGGGGTACTCGTGTCTCCCTTTAAGGACGCATTTGGGGGTTAATAAACAAGCACGTTTGGAAAACTAAACTAGGGATGGCACAGGGCAGAGATTGCTTTGTGCCATCCTTATCCTTTTATTCATAAATAGAGTAATTGATGTGTACCACCTAAACGAATCGAAATCCTTTCTATCCAAGGACTTCAGTCTTGACGCTCTAAAAACACCCCCGAAAATGACACGAGAAAGTTATTCTGAGGGGACGTATACTGGCAAGATTATCGAGATTGAAAAATGAGTAACACCAACCTTAACGCAAAGTGGTACACCGCACTCGTGGAGAATACCGGACTTAACCCCCAGACTTTCCAGCTTGTCCAAGGCTCACTTCCAGTCGGAAATACCTCCTCGACTATTTGGCAAATTATGGACGCGATCCCTCCCGAATCTATTGACCAGATCTATGATGGAGCTGGAGATAACCTCTTTTCAACAAATTATGGAACAATCTTAAGCTATCTTGCGGGAAACGATTCTTTTGTGACTAAAGCGCAGGAGATGTGGACGCAATCCGGGGACTTCAACACGACAAAAGCCTATAACACTAGTATTGGCATACTAAAATCAAAGATCGTGAGCGCCCCTTCTTTTTCGTTCGATATGGATTCTGATGAACAATCGGCTGATGTTTCTGGAACTTGGGCTAAGGGTAAAATATCAGGAATGGCCTCGTTGTTCAAAAACAATGGGTCTGAGAAACTTATGCACTTAATAAAAGATCGTGGAATTGTCATGAATGTGAAAATCGATCACTTAATGACTCTTTTTGCCGTTCCGCTATCTACAAAAAATACGCTGGATCCAGACTTGAACAAGTATGAACCGTGGTATATCTCAAACGTGCTGTCCCTAGCCTACAAAAATAAGGATGCTTGGAAAAATCATGACTATTGGGAAATGTTTTTCGGGCCGGACGGTAGTATGTTACGAAGATGCACAAGCCTAATTGTCGTGGATGGAATGAAAGTTATCACGACTATCAAAGGTGAGCCTGTTGACGACGATCTAATTACGGAGGTGGGACAGATAAAAGGGATTTTCCCTTTGGTCAATCTTTGCCAAGAGGCAAGCTTCACACTGACAAGAAATGCTGGCCAATCAGCGTGGGATATCAGCAGCCCGCAGGGGAACCCATTAATCCTCGGTGTAAATGTGGTACCCGTTCCATCTTAGTATTAGTGAGATCGCCTCTCTTTTTAAGTGCGATCGCTGATAGCGTAGGGTGCATACCACGCACCTTTTACCTTTTCAAAACACTTTAATCTAAATTGCGATGAGCTATGTTATGACAACATATACTGCATTATTCATTGCTGATTTATCAGGAATCGTGGCGATCATTATCGTCCTCCAATCAGTCCTTCCTCTGAAGACATTGTAACATCAATCCCTCGCACCCTTAACCCTTTGGCGATCGCCTGAGAAACCCCTTCATCCAGTGCGATCACCCGCTTCTGGTTAATTAAACTTTAAAACCGCGATTGTTTTGGTTTTTGAAAGAGAGATCGCTGTGCTAACCTAGTGGACAGAAAGTAATCTACAAGCGATCAGTTGAAGCCATGAGTGAAGCCGTTGTAACACTTCTTAGACAGTTCAAAAAACTTTCAGCTAGAGAAAAATCTGAGTTCCTTTCAGCCAGCCTGAGTCCGACTGGAGACTATGGTGATTGGAGTAATGATGATGCAGTTCTTTTTGCCGCTCAATCGTTTGCTCGTCTAGATGCAGAGGAGGAAGCAGATGGGGAATCCGAAGCCAGTTCGTAGCGAAGTTTGGTTGATTGATTTTGGGATAGCAGCAAAAGTACGCCCCGCTCTTGTTGTGAGTGAACCTTATGGAGTTGACATCCTCGCCGCCGTAAAACGGACGGCGATTCCCAAACCTCACGATTTAGGTTTCTGCTTCTTTCCCTTGCGGGGTTCCGCACCTGCCTTAACAGATTTACTCTGTTCTGTGGTCTTATGGTCGCTCTACAGACTGA
>NZ_JAPZSZ010000173.1:0-13162 GCF_027532095.1 Microcystis sp. LE19-195.1E | reverse complement strand
GGTGGTCAACTACCTAATTTTCAGGGAAAAAGTACCTGAATTTTCCCCCGATCCCCGCAATGGCTGGCACTTTTTGAGGGGAAAAAAGTCCAAAAGTCTTATCCAACAAGGTTTTTAGATTTATTCAGCAGACCCTAATTACTCACCGTTCGCTAATTTCTCGAACCGAAAATTTGGTAAATTGTCTTAAATGCAGTCTAGCAAACGCATTGATTGTTCTACTCGGATATTTGTTAGTACAAAAAGACCATTTTGAGGTTAACGAATTGATTGGGGTTTGAGCGAGCCAATTGGAGATCGCACTCCCGACACTGTTCTACCTACCTTATTCGCTAAAAAGCATACAGTATAAAGGTAACAGCAATTTTAAAACCCTTCCCTTAAAAAATTAAGCGAACAATGAGTTGTGACACTTAGACTGCGGAGTATGGGACTTCTGCTGACGCTAAGATAAAGTCAAATCTCCCAATCACTTTAAAACCTTTGTGATAGGCGTTTGCATTTTAGAGCAGTAAATTAAACCTGACTCATTCTAGGAGTCGATAGCGATTAGTTTCAGCGACGTATTTCCGACCTGGAATTTCATCGGGGGGAATTTGATTGCGTAGCACTAGACGCATATCCCTGACAACGCGGGGGACATTCAGATAATAGCCATGCTCTGAAGGATCTGTAAAACTAGATACCACGCGGGTACAATCGATCGGATAGACATTGCGAGGAAGTTGTCGCGGCTGGATTGGACCATCTGTCCCCAGACGGGCGGTATTACCCTTAAGCTTATCACTGGCCCAAAGAGCGAGGTCGTTGCGGTTGAAATAGACACTTGTCCGGCGGGTGATCCGGGACAGAGACAACAATTTGTAGTCGAGATCGAAAGCATCATCATCCTCATCGGCTGCCATCATCAGAACCTGATCGAACAGTCTGGGCAGTTGGTTGCCGACTTGCCTTTTCAATTCCTGTAGAGCATGGCGCAAGACATAATTGCCCATGCTGTGGGCAGTGAGATGAAGTCTCTGTTGGCACCGCGCCTCAGTCTGATTAATGAAATCGGCAACTTTGAGGAAGCCGCGGGCAAATGCCGCCCCAGAAGCGGCAGCATCCAGGCGATCATTCTTGTAAGCGATCGCATTGGCGGCTCTCGGATCGGAAAACAGAAGCGCACCGTCTGAAGGCCAGGAAAACAAACATATATTCAATTTGAGGGGAGGCTCGGTATCGCCAGGGTCTCTGGCAGTCAACACTTGGTGCAGTTGAGCCGCAGCCGTTAGAGCGCTCCGAAATGAAACGTTGAAGCCGTGAATGAAGATCAATGTATCTTCCGCATTCTCGATCATCTGTTTGCGGACTTGCAGGGCAATCGCCTGACTGCCCAAAACGGGCGGATCACCCAGCAGATTTTCTGGGGCAACTTGGATTTGATACTGAGAAAAGTTCTCACCCGTTACCTCGGCTTTTCCAAAACGCAAGTTAGCCAGTCCATCCTGACTAAAGGTACTCCCGAAGTCAAAACCCGCCTCTAAATCATTTGAGGTAACCAGGTTGCGGTTTGTAGCAAAGTAAATCGTCGTCATCCAAAATCTCCATATTTTCTTCGGTTTTTTGGGAACAGGATAGGCTAAACCACTTTAGCCCATTGCCCCTCCTCTTTTCCCTGTCTAATCCCCTGTTCAACTATATTTTTAGTCTTGATTTACAAGGCTCTCAGAAATCAGCACAGATAAAGCATCCTCGGGAACCTTGATTCTGTAGTTTTTAGTTACACATCGGGTTGTCTAACAATTTTACTTCCCCTTTGCGCGGGTAGTTTTGCCAACTTTGGTGTTAGGGTTTATGTCTCCATCGTGCGTCAGGGTCAGCGACCATTTGTATGGTCATTTGGCACTCCCGTCACTAAAAGCGAGGGATTCTTAGTTCAACGAGTCCACTTAAATTAGATGCCTTGCGTTATCCAATCCAGATGTGGTTCTCTCCCTAAGCGTTACTTTTCGTATGCCCTACGATAGTTGTATTTCTACAAAATTTGCTTGAATTGAAGTGTTAGCTTCAAATACTCCTTTGTCTAGTTCCTACAAATATTTTACACCACGAGCAGGCTTTGGCCGTGAGATCAGCGTTCGACCGAGCGTTCATGTTAGTGAGCTTGTTGAACTACTGACTCATTGTTCGCTTAATTTTTTAAGGCAAGGGTTTTAAAATTGCTTTTACCTTTATACTGTATGCTTTTTAGCAAATAAGGTAAGTAGAACAGTGACGAAAGTGCGATCGCCAATGGGTTCGCTCAAACCCTAATCAATTCGTTAACCTCAAAATGGTCTTTTTGTACTAAAAAATATCCGAGTAGAACAATCAATGCGCTTGCTAGACTGCATTTGAGACAATTTACCAAATTTTCGGTTCGAGAAATAGCTCTCTTGGGTTTGGTGGGTAAAATGTATTCTAAGATACCTTCATCCTAGCGAGGGGGTGGAACGAACCACAAAGACACAAAGGACACAAAGATTGATCGATCCTATGTAAGTAAAACTTATCACACAGAACCTAGAAGAGCCGAGAAATGAGCGAACGGTGAGTTAATAGGATAAAATTAACTTCTTGGTTAGGATGGACGAGAGGCAAGAGATTCGATCGAGATTAGCTGAAATCCTAGAGACTTATTGCCTAATTAACTTTTGAGAGTTCAAAAATAGGAAAAATAGGCATGAAGCTATCGTTCATTCTTAATTCTCCTGACTACTGACGACCGGCTACCGGCTACTGACTCCTGACTCCTAACCCCACCAACAGACTTTTTGCCGCAAACCCTAATTATTGAGGGTAATAATCTGGGCGCTAAAACCCTGTTTAGTTAACTCTTGTAACCGTTGTTTAGCTTGGTATTGTTGCTGAAATAACCCCGCTTGAATAACATTTTCTCCTGCGCGGATAAATGCGAGGGGTTCAATTTCTTTAATTTTTGCCAACGCTTCCGCACTATTACTCTGAACTTCAACCCGAAAGAGTTGATTAGTCGCAATAACCCGCTGCTGTGGTGGGGGAGAAGGGGGTTTATTGGCGCGATTTTCAGGTCTGGGTGCCGGTGGATTGACAGTTGGACGAGGATGATTATTAATCACCGTAGCATCGGCGGGACGCACGGTAGCGGGAGCTTGAAAAACGTATTCTCTCAGGGGTTGATTACCGGAAACTGGGTCCGCCACCAGAGGACGAACTGAAGGAGAATTAACTGGGGGTAAATTTAAGGGTGAACATTGGGAACAATTAACAGCACTGGGACTGTCTGAACGTTTAGTTGGTTGTCTCACCGCCGGCGGTGGGGGCAAACGACGACCGGGATAAAGATTCTGGGCAAAAGATAAGTTTGCTTTTAGCAGTAGCGTTCCTTGAGCGATTATCCCGACTTTTAACCAAAATAGGCCCGAGAAAAACAGTAGGTTTGTTCTCATCATGCTGGTTTGTCCTCACACGAAATTTGGGTACACCATGTCCAAATTTTAAAGTAGGAGATGCTAGTCTAGAAAGTATATTGGTTAAAAATCATTACAAGATTTATGGGAAAAGTTGTTGTCGGTCTATCGGGGGGAGTAGATAGCTCTGTTGCCGCTGCCGCCTTACACGCTCAAGGTTATGATGTTATTGGCTTGACCCTGTGGTTAATGAAGGGTAAAGGTCAATGCTGCTCCGAGGGTATGGTAGATGCGGCCTTTATTTGTGAGCAGTTGGGGGTTCCCCATCATATCGTCGATAGTCGCGAGCTTTTCCAAAAAGAAATTATTGATTATCTAGTTTCTGGTTACGAAGCGGGAATCACACCGCTGCCCTGTTCTCAGTGCAATAAAGCGGTAAAATTTGGGCCGATGCTGAATTATGCTAGGGAAACCTTGCAAACGGACACTATTGCCACCGGTCACTACGCTAGAATTCGTTTTTCTCCGGAAAATAACCGTTATCAACTGCTGCGCGCCGTCGATAAAAATAAAGATCAATCCTATTTTCTCTATGATCTAACTCAAGATGTACTGCGTGGGACTTTATTTCCCTTGGGCGAACAAACCAAGGCAGAAACCCGCAGGATTGCCCAGGAATTCGGTTTAAAAACAGCAGATAAACCCGATAGTCAGGATTTATGCTTGATTGAAGCTCACGGAACTATGCGATCGTTCTTGGATAAGTATATCGCCGTTAGTGAGGGCGATATCGTCGATCTCGAGGGCAAAGTTGTGGGTAAACATAGCGGTATCCATCATTATACGATCGGACAACGCAAAGGCATCGGCATCGCCGCCGCCGAACCCCTCTATGTGGTAAAACTGGATCCCGTCATGAATCGGGTTATCGTCGGTAATCGCGCCAGTGCCGTTAGTGCCGCTTGTCTTGTCGGACGGATGAACTGGGTTTCTATTGCTGAACCCACCACCCCTATCCGCGCGCAAGTACAGGTCCGTTATCGTTCTCCGGCCGTTCCCGTCAATGTTATTCCCCTAGAAAATGAGCAAGTGAAGCTGGTTTTCGATGAACCACAATTTAGCATCACCCCGGGCCAAGCAGCCGTGATTTATGAAGGGGAAATCGTTCTCGGTGGGGGGATTATCTCAGGAGCCACCCCATAGGGAGAGCCACCAATTCACAAAATAACCTGATTATGGTTCGGGGGTCATTCTGCCAATTAGGGACTCTCCCCAGCAGATTTAGCTAAAAATTAACGACGGGGTACAGAAGCCTCGATGTTAATATTCATAGCGGAGACTCTTGGTACAGGATTGCCTTTGGCGCTACCGAGACCCCGGGCCATAGCCAAGAAGCTGGAAGGATCGCCAGCTTTGGGTTTTTGCTCTTGGGGAACATAGCGACGGACAGCATTCTGCCAAACGATTTGGGGGAAGCCCAAAATACCACGATAGTAGCCATCGTAGCGAGGCGAGGTGATGTTGAATGGACGTTCACCGATGTCGCGGCTGGCCAGGGTGCGACGACGTTGGTAGGGAACGGTATCATAACCAAAGCTTTGCAGATACTCGTCACTGTTGAGAAGTTGATCGACAAAACCTTGAATACCTTTGGTGGCAACGACAATCGACCAAGCAATTTTTTCTCTTTCGCTATAGACATCGCGACCGAGAACTCTTTGTACTACCTGTTCGACAAAGCGATAGTTGCTGTTTTTCTCGTAGAAGCTGTTATAGAAGGTTTTCGATAACAGTAAACCACGAATGAAATCCCGCACGGATAATTGTCCATTGCGTAATTGGGATTCGAGGAAGGGTTCCCGATCCCATTTAAAGGCATGGAAGAAAATCTGACGGTAAGCGGCTTCGATTAAATCGTCCAGGTCGGTAGGGGAGAGGACATTTTCCGTCGTGTAAACTCTCGGTTTTTCGTCTCCACCGACATCATAACCAGCTACCCGCACGTTTTGGGACTTGGGGGCGTAATTTAAAAGAGGAATGGCCAAGGGTAAACCTCCGTATCCTTAGAAATGCTTAAAAAACTTTCCTCCTAATGATAAGGGAGTAGGTGCCAACTAGAAAAGAAATATTAAAAATTCTTACAATTGTTAAGAAAACTTGCTTACCATCCGGGGTGTTGGGGAGCGCCGGAGCAGGGAGAGGGGAGAAAAAAGCTGATGACTGATAACTGATAACTGATAACTGAATTTACCAGCCACTAATCGAATAGGATGAAGGTTCGGGGGAATCACTAGAGACTGACTCCGATGACTGATTGCGGGATTCAGCACAGAAAGTGGCCGTATTAAAACCGCCAAAACGTTGAACTGTGCTAGTGCGGAGACGTAAATCGGCATCGGCAAACCAAAAACGCTCGATCGAGGTCATTGTTTCGTATTCTGTAATTAAGACTAAACCTTCCTGTTCATCAATGTGATAACGGCCCGCCACGGGAACGATTTCCGCATAACCTCGCTCCCGCAGGAGAACACCAGCTTGGGGATTATCTTCGTCGGGAATTAGCGCAAAAACGGTGGTTCCTTGATGATTTTCGTCTTCTTTGTCCCACTGCATCGAACCATCCCAACTGACAAACGCACCCCCCACAGCCTTGGCGGGATCGACTTCGTGCATTTCACAGATAGCGATAATTTTCGGGTTATCGGCGCTTAAAGCTTCCACATAAATCTCGGAATCGCCAGTTTCTGAGCGTCGAAAGGGTAAATGATGGGTGGTGCGCTGAGATTTCCACTGTCCCGCACTTTTCTGAAAAAAGGTCATACCGTCCATAGTTTTTATCCTCTATTTTTTCCATCTATTTTAACGCCATGGCCGTTTTCTGTAACCCTTGTCCCCCTCTCTCTCTCATTCATCCCCAAAATAATCATGATCAATTCTCTTGATTTCATAGATTTTTTGGGTCGATACACCTAAGTTATAATCGATCATCAATTGACCTAATTCTTCCCCATCAATCAGCACTATTTTTATCTCATTTCTGGGGACATATTCTAAAGCCTCTTTGGTAAAATAGGAAGTGGTGATGAAAATACCTTTTTTGGCTCCTTGTCCCGCTAATGCCCCGACAAATTTTTGGATTTCTGGACGACCAACGGCATTATTATCAGCCCATCTTTTGGCTTGAATATAGATTATATCTAAACCGAGTCTATCTTCTTTTATTATCCCATCAATCCCTTGATCCCCGCTCTTACCTACCGCTTTACCGGCATCTCTAATCGAGCCACCATAACCCATTTTTACCAGTAATTCTACTACTAATTTTTCAAAAGCATCTGGGGATAATTTTCGCAGAATAGAAAGTAAGTCTGTCGCTAATGCTTGACGAATTTCTTGATAGGAGTTTTCTAGTAATTCCTCGGGATTTTGTTCTTGATCAGAAGTTGATAAATTTCTTTCAAGAGTAATAGTTTCATTTTGCTTATTGACTCTAGTAAATTCTTGAAACTCAGGAAATTGCCTGAGAAATTTTGTATCGATATGGTCTAGATTTTGAGATAAGATTTCTTTTCCTTTCTCAGAAATTACAAAAGTTGCCCTTTGGGGTGAGTCAATTAATCCCGCTTTCTTTAAATAGGTTTTTGCCCAACCGACTCGATTAGCAAAAATTTCTTGTTGTCCACTGGGAAGCATTTCTTTTCTTTCCGCTTCCGTGACTTGAAACTCTCTGACCAAGGCTTCAAAAATTTCTCGATATTTATAAACTTTGCCATCTGCAAGTATTTTTAATAGCGGCAACATAATCGATTGAAAATCGGGAATGGGCATAGTTCAGATGAAAAGCGGGGGCAGTCATTCCGATTATACAGCAACAATCTCCAAGAATTTAGATAGATAATAATACACATAAAATTATGAATAATTGAGAGGCATTCCTAAAGAATTTGAGAGAGAAATTATCGCCATTGATAATCGTCTTGATACTCCAAAATAAGCTGTTGACTATCTAAATTACTTGTTAAGACTGTCTATGAGCGCCAGAGCTGCGGAGCAGGGAGAGCTTTTTTTGTGATAGCTAAAAAAACCCTATCCCTGCTATTCATACAAAATCTCATCAAAACAAGCTTCTCCCACACTCGCTAAAGTCCTAGCGGCAGCTTTATCGGTTTTCGACTTCTGCACGAGGGTGCGGAATTGCTGTAGATTGTAACGAGCTTGGAATTTTTTAATCGTGCAGTCGCATAGATCTTTGGCCACATCAGCAGCTAATCCCTCCGCGCGCGCTCTTTGTAAACATTCTTGACGATAACTGTCGAAAGTCGTGGCAGGATTAGAACTTTGGCTAAGGTAAACGGCATTATTAGCCTGTACTGGCAAGGATAAAGCCAATAAACCGATAAAAGTTAGTAAATATCTTTTATTTATCATCATAATCGCTTTTTTAAGCCTGAAATCCCCCACTAGATTAGAGAACCGCTGCATAAATTATAGATCGATCGCTCAACTCTTGGGTTCCACTCTTGGCAAACTGTCATCTGTTATGCTAGGATAAGTAGTGCTTGATCGGCGCCATCGCCAAGTGGTAAGGCAGAGGTCTGCAAAACCTTTACCCCCAGTTCGAATCTGGGTGGCGCCTTGGCAAATATCGGTAGTCTTTCTTGTATTGCCTTGTCTAAATTAAGGTTTACCAAGGTTTTACTTGATAGGCTGCCACTAGATAACGAAAAATATACTCAACTATCTCTAAATAATTCTCGGTAGTTTCTAGAGACTCACCCCACACCGTCACGCCATGGTAAGAAATCAGTAAAGCGGGAATTTCCGGGGGGAAAGTTGAGAATCTACTTTCTATTTCTGCGGCAATTTTCGGCACATCGAGATAGTTAGCAAAAACCGGCATAAATACTTGAGGATTTTCTACCCAAATACCTAAACCTTTCAACATTTCTAAGGGAGGTAACGATAACTTGTCCTCGCGAGCAAAACGGGAAACTAAATTCGCTTCCACTGAGTGGACATGATAACAAGCTTGCGCTTGGGGAAAGAGACAATAAATCACCTGATGAATGCTAGTTTCGGCCGAAGGACGATTATCTCGATGAGCTAATTCTCTGACTTTTCCCGTCAGATCCACGCGCACAAAATCCTGTTCTGTGAGTTTACCTTTACTTTTGCCACTGGCAGTAATCCAAAAACTATGATCATCAACTTTAGCGGATAAATTACCCGCCGTGCCAAGCATCCAACCCAGTTGATAAAATCTTCGGGCAGCTGCCACTAGAGATAGACGAGGATCGCTCATGGTTTTTAGAGATATGGTGGATAGGGACTGACTATTATAACAATCGGAGGACCCACTCCCCAGCAGATTTGGTGAGGATGTCAGTCCGGATAATCTCGATTAAAACTAAACCCATGGCAGAATAGAGTCAGCAACCAGTGAGTCAAAAAGAAGATTTAACCGTGGAAATGTGTTGGGAATGTGTTAGGTTAAAGATAATTGCAGCTTTGATGAATCGAGGGTTGAGCCGTGAATAACAACTTTTTCCGCAGCTATTCTGTCAATGATTCTGGTTTGGGTTGTTTCTTATCTTTGATTTTAGTCGGATTGTTGTTAGGCTCGATCGGACTGGGTTGGTTAGTCAATAGTTTTTTAATTCTCGTGGCATTCCTGATATTTTCCCCTGTCATTGCTTGGGGGATTTTTCGCTGGTGGTTACGACGCAATTTAGTTGAAGATAGCTGTCCCGTCTGTAGCTACGAATTTACGGGTTTTAATCGCATGGAATGCCAATGTCCTAACTGTGGTGAACCGTTAAAAGTGGCAGGGGGTAAGTTTATTATTCTCACCCCTCCCGGTACGATCGATGTACAAGCGATCGAAGTACCTACCGGACAGTTGGAAGATTAGGGTCAAACCATTAAGCTAAACGGCTTTTACTTCGGATCACCGATATAGACTCCAAAAGGGTTATAGCTATTGGATCATGCAGGTTAAGCGCCGTTTAGCTTACCATCTAGGCACGCGCACCAAACTGAAAGCGGGGGATCTGAATTTTAACAATAACAGCAGTCCCAACAGGTGAATTGACCAATGAACGAGAATTAAGCCCCAAATAATTGCAAAAATTAAACTACTAACGGCAAGAGCTTTAAAAATATCATTATCGGTCTTTTGATACCAGAGAAGACTAAGGAAGGAAAGCAGTAGGAGTAGAAGCGGAAAAAGTGGGGAGAACATGGGGATCACCATTGGGTGAGGGGACTGTCTTCACATCCATAGCCTATCATTTTCCCTTGACGGCTACGGGTAGCAGCGGCTACATTCCCCCCTATTTGTCATAAATCTTTAGAATCAAATTAAAAAGTTTACGAGCCAATCTTTTAGTCTAAAGGTGGCGCGACAATCATCCTCATTGTAACGCAAAATAGCCGCCAATAAAGTCCGATCTCCTGTTTTTAACCACTGGTCATACCACCAAACGCATTGATCCCCGCTTACTCCTCGATCGCGCCATTGAAAGCCAATCCAGTTAGCGAGGGATTTTAAAGAATAACTTTCCACGGGAAAAGTTACCGAATTAACTACATGATAGTGCAGATCAAAACAGCGAGAAACTAACTGATTAATCAAAGAAGAAGGAGTTTTATAAAGATAACCCAATCGCTTAATTGTTTCCACTTCGTACTCAGAAAAGTGAAAAATGGGTGCTTGATAATCCTGCATGACTAAGGTTAAAAATTCCTGCCAAATCCTGCCTTCATCTTCCGGCTTTTCTGCCAAAAAGGGATAAAATTGCTGGGTATTAACTCGATAATCAACCCGTAAAATCCCCAAAAGATAATCTAAATTCTGTTCTGGTTCCGCTTCGATGTCAAAATAAAATTCAATCTCGGCCTTCGGTAGGGGGGACAAATAAGCAGTTTTCCCGTTGCTTTTGCGAAAGGCCCGATTTTCAATAATTGCTTGGGCCTGTAATTGTAACTGATTAGCCACCTCTACCCCCATCCCCTCCCCCATACGGGTAGGAGAGGTAAGCGCAAGGGATTCCATGGTGGAAACCCCCAAAGACTGTAAAAATTGGTAACGACTAGGAGTCACCCCCGGGACTAAAGAAAGATGTTGACTCGCTTGAGCAATACCATAACAGTGACTATACCAATGACATAAACTGCAACGCTGACGCGAGATAAAAACTTCTGGTTCTTGGCGATTAATCACCATTGCGCCGAACTTTTTGATTATTTCCTCTAGTTTAGTTAACCAGAGATTCAATTCCACTCGATAGCGATTATGACGACGTAGGACAATTTCTGCGTAATTGGGAAAAACTCCCTGCATACTGGCCAATAAATAGGCGTAAAAAGTAGCCAGCATCTTATATTCAGGCTTAGGACGGCGACCGAGTTGAATATTGAGGGGATAATAAACCCAATCGCCAAATTTCGACTCTCCTGCCTGTTTAATTAATAAATGCGGGGAACCGGTTAAAGAGACGGGATAGCCAGATTGTAAAAGGACTCCGTGATAAATACAGGATACCCCCCGACCCATCAAAGCTTCCGTTTCCCTAGCGGCAGCCAAAATATCAGTGCTGGGGGTAGTCAGGGAACAATAATCGGGATAGGAGTCTTGCAGGACTTTTTTAACGTGACTTTGACTCTCTTGGCGCAATTTAAGCAAAAAATCTCGCTCAGGGTCTTTTTCTTGGCTATTGCCGTAGAGATTTAAAAATGCACGGCGTTGACAACGTTGGTAGTCTAGAAGTAGATCATCGGTCAGTAGCATTCTATACAAGGAGAAAAGTTAAGCTTTCCTGGACCAGTGAAGTAAAGTAAAAAATAATAAACTTAAAAAAAGAAAACATTCCCAAGTATGTTTCCTCTACTCTAATACTATTGTGACAATTGCGACTTAATCCGTCGATAGAATTCAGCCGTCGGTCGTCGGTCGTCAGGAAGTGGGGAAGTGGGGAAATGGGGAAATGGGGAATTCAACTAAAACCCTAAAACCCCAAAACCCAACACCTTCTAACTGATAACTGATAACTGATAACTGATAACTGATAACTGACCCCCCATCTCCTCGCTTATGCAGAATTTAGACGAAAATAGCCTCGATTACGCCGTTAGTAAACCGGATTTAGCCGAACAAAGACAGGAATTTCGGGGACTTAGCAATAAAGTTTACTTTAATTTCGGTGGTCAGGGAACCTTGCCCAAGGCGGGATTAGAGGCGATTATCGATGCCCATAATTTTCTCCAACAAAAGGGGCCTTTTTCAGGACGGGTAAACGATTGGATTACCGGAAAAACGGAACTTCTCAGGCAAGAAATGGCTCAGGAGTTGGGAATCAGCCCCAGCACCCTCTCTATCACCGAGGATGTCACTGTAGGCTGTAATATCGCCCTCTGGGGAGTTGATTGGCAAGCGGGGGAACATATTTTACTAACCGATTGTGAACACCCCGGAATTATCGCCACGGTTCAAGAAATTGCCCGTCGTTATCATCTGGAAATCTCCACTTGTCCTATTCGGGAAACTTTAAACGGCGGCAACCCGATAGAAGTCATTTCCGCTCATCTACGTCCAAAAACTAGGGTTTTGGTGGTTAGTCACGTTTTGTGGAATACTGGACAGGTTTTACCCCTCAAGGAAATCTCGCAACTTTGTCATGATAATTCTGTCACCGAAAAACCCGTTTTAGTGGTGGTGGATGCTGCCCAATCCGTGGGTTGTTTGCCCTTGGATTTAAGCGCTACTGCCGCCGATTGTTATGCTTTTACGGGTCATAAATGGTGGTGTGGACCAGCTGGTGTGGGAGGATTGTATATTCGTCCCGAAATTTTCCCTAGTTTACAGCCCACTTTTATCGGTTGGCGCGGCATTGAAACAGATAATCGAGGACAGCCTATCGGTTGGAAACCGGATGCCAGACGCTTTGAAGTGGCCACTTCTGCCTATCCCCAATTTGAGGGTTTAAGGGCAACTATTGCGGTACATAACGCCTGGGGTGATGGGGGACAAAGATACGAAAAGATTTGTCAATTAGCGGCTTATCTCTGGGAAGAATTAAAGACGATTAAAGGGGTAAAATGTTTAAAAAATTCTCCGCCGGAATCCGGTTTAGTTTCCTTTCAAATTGACTCGGCCATCACCCCACAAAAGTTAGTGCAACAGCTAGAAAAACAAGGGTTTTTACTGCGAACTCTCCTCGACCCCCTCTGTGTGCGTGCCTGTGTTCACTATTTCACTTTGCCCTCAGAAATCGAGCAGTTAGTAGCAGCTATCCAAAAGTTAGTTTAAAATCGGATTATAGGCGATCGACTATCGATAATGACGACCCCGCAACTTTTCGAGTGGGATGAAATTGACATCCTCACCGCCGGGGCCGGACGGTGATGACCGGCAGATCAAACAAACTTAATTGAACGACCGACCGCTGGGTTGACGCTTCACGGGATGCTGCTTCTTTAACAGAAGTCTTATGCTGTCCTCCACGCCCGTTTAAAGTCTCCGATTGCCCACCGGCGACCTTGATATTAATTGCGGCGTTTACATCCCTATCATGGAAAGTCCCACAAAAAAGACATTCCCACTCACGGATATTTAGGGTCTGCTGAAAAAGTTTTCCCTGGGGGCAGGGTGTGGGGTGTGGGGTGTGGGGTGTAGGGTTTTACCGATTTTCAGGTGGTCAACTACCTAATTTTCAGGGAAAAAGTACCTGAATTTTCCCCTCAATCACTCCAAT
>NZ_JAPZSZ010000141.1:0-5183 GCF_027532095.1 Microcystis sp. LE19-195.1E | reverse complement strand
TGAAATGGGGCGAAAGTCTGTGGACTCTGTGTAAGACAGTACATGGTTTTTTAACTGTGGTATGCGACGGTGGTGGAAGCAGAAACTTAAATCGTGAGGTTTAGGAATCGCCGCACTTTTAGGGCGGCGAGGATGTCAACGCCATACCTCAAAATTGAATAGTGGTGTGAGAAGGAAAGGGACAACGCAGGGCGTTTACCCATGGCAAAAGACTATAATTGTCGTTCTACTGCAGCGGTAAATTCTTCATAGGGTTTAACCCCAACTAATGTTTCTATCAATTTCCCCTGTTTAAATACCATGACAGCCGGAATACTTCTAATCCCAAAGCGTTTGGCTACGGGTTTGTTACTGTCCAGGTCAAGTTTGAAGACTTTGGCGCGATCGCGATAGTCATCGGCCAATCGATCGATCAACGGCGCCACCAGTTTGCAAGGTCCACACCAAGTTGCCGTGCAATCTACCACCAACAGTGATTCACTGTTTAAGAGGGAATCAAATTCAGTTTCATCTTGAATAAATGTAGCCGTACCCATGTTTATATCTCCAAATTGATTTTGTGCAACTTAGTACAAATTCTCTGCTCGCTGCGTTTTACAAGATAAATTCAGCCTTGAACCGCTCCTCCTCTAAAAATGCTTGGCTTTTGACCCTTTAACTTTCCCCCAGAAAGGGAGAGGGGTTGAGGTCCAGGACTATGAATAGAAAAAAATGGCATCAGTCAATGTCCACCTCCCGGGGGTATCGTCTATAGTTTGGTCGTCCCAGACATCGATGGTGATATCTAGTCCCTGCTCATGCAGGGGTTTTACTTTGTAAGTCGTCATCGGCTGCTCCCAATCAAAACAAATTTGCGACGTTAAGTTACGGTAATATGGTATTGCAAGTCATTGCATTGACATCCCCTATGACAGCGACCCCTTCAAACGATTTATCTGCCTGGGAGCGGCTAGAACAAGGTAGACAAGCAAAAGCAAGCAACGGTGGTTATGCGGGCTACGGCTCCCCTGCCTTTGGACAACGATCGATCGATGGTGAATTAGTGGATGATCCGGAAGAGTGCCGGGTCATTGAACTGATTCGCCGTCATCACAAATCAGGGAAATCCTTGCAGAAGATCGCAGATTGGCTTAATGAACAGGGCTACACCACCAAACGTGGTCAACCATGGCAGCGTATTTCCGTAAAGCGGGTGCTTGATCGACTATATGGAAAGGTGTCCAGAATTTCCGGAGTAACCCCTCAGACCGAGCATAACCCGGAAGTACTCACCCCAGCGTCTGGTGATGCCGCTCCTAAAACCATTAGAGGCTCAATAACCCCTAAATAAAAAGTTTCAGGCTTTAACCTGTTACATCCCTCTATGATACACCGAAGTGGGTCGAAAATCTTTACGAGTTTAATAAAAATTGTAATAAAACGTTACATATTTTAGGAAAAAGTTAAATGACGCTACACTTTGAGATAGTTTTAGAACGGGTTTTGGCAACTCTGAGAGTCTGGGTTCTTTGCCCAGTGGCTGTTCTGCCTATCTTGGCTTTTGCGATCGCAGGATGGTGCTGATGTCTCTCGATACACCTCTGAGTTGGGCCCCCGATCTGGAAAAGGCGATCAATCGCCAGCCCTTGACGGTGCCGCCAACCACTTCTCTGGCGGATGCGATCGCCATGATCGGTCAGGCCCATAGCCGTCTGTGTTTACTCACCGATGACCTATCCCCTCTAGCTGCTCCGGCCGGAGAGGTGCGTGTTAGCTGTCTGCTGGTGGTGCAGGGGCAAGAGTTATTAGGAATTTTGACAGAACGCGATGTGGTGCGACTCACCGCTCAAGGGATTAACCTGTCCGAGACAACCGTTGCCGATGTGATGGTACATCCCCTGATCACGTTGCCCCAGCAATCTGCTCAAGACATTTTTGCTGCCCTGTTTTTGTTTCGGCGCTACCGCATTCGCCATTTGCCGATTGTCGATGACCAAGGACAGTTAATCGGGGTGATCTCCCATGAAAGTATTCGCCAGATATTGCGTCCGGCCAATCTATTGCGGTTTCGTCGCGTATCCGATGTGATGACCAGTCAAGTGGTACAGGCCCCACTCACCGCCACAGTCTTGCAATTGGCCCAGTTAATGGCTGAACATCGTGTCAGTTGTGTGGTGATCACCCAACGAGATTCAGAAGACAATGACTGCCCGGTTGGTATTGTGACAGAGCGAGATCTTGTCCAATTTCAAGCAGTTCAAATCGATCTGCACAAAACTAGGGCCCAGACGGTGATGAGTACGCCCTTATTTCTCCTCAGCCCCGAGGATTCCCTGTGGACGGCCCATCAGGAAATGCAAAAACGGCGGGTGGGGCGTTTGGTGGTTTCTTGGAACTGGGGGCGGGGGTTGGGCATTGTTACACAAACCAGTCTCTTGCGGGTTTTTGACCCGATGGAAATGTATGGGGTGATTGAAAATTTACAACAAACGATTCAACAGCTAGAGTCCGAGCGATCGCCCTTCCCTCCTTCTCCACCAGCGGACTTATTACCCCAACCAACTTGTGATCCATCCCAAAAAGACATCGCAGGAGATCGCGAATTATTACTTGCCTTGCTGGACAATGCCTACAAAGACGTAAAGTATATGTGGGCTAACTTAGATATTGTCGTCGAGCAGCGGCGATCCTTGCTTCAATCTGTTCTAGAGAAGCTTGCCCACCTCGGTCGTGAAATTAGCTCTTAGACGAGGTCTAAGAGAAAAAACCCCATCTTGAAGAAAGATGGGGTAAGGTAAAAATCAAATCGATCTAAACAGTAACAGGTTCTCGATCGAGGGGTTTAACGCGATCGAGCAGGGCCTGCAATTGTTCCCCTTCGATCACCTCTTTACTGAGGATTTCTTGGGCAATTTCTTCGAGTAAATCGCGATTTTGAGCGAGGATATCTAGGGCTTGCTGATGACCATTTTCGACAATCTCTTTCACTTCATTATCGATCGCTTTGGCCGTATCATCGCTAACCAAACGCCGGGGATTCATCATGCCATCTCCCAGAAAACTATTCTGTTGACCTTTTTCGTAGGCCAGGGGACCCAGGGTCTTACTCATACCATAGGTCGTCACCATGCGTTCGGCCAAGTCCGTCGCCCGCTGCAGGTCATTAGCAGCCCCAGTAGTAATACTACCAAAGACAATTTCTTCGGCGGCCCGACCACCTAAAAGAGTAGCAATTTGGTCGCGTAATTCCGTATCATCCATCAGGAAACGGTCTTCCGTGGGCATTTGCAGGGTATAACCGAGGGCTGCCATGCCGCGAGGCACGATCGAAATCTTAGCAACTTTACCACCCCCCGGCATAACTGCACCGACGAGAGCGTGACCAACTTCGTGATAAGCGACGATTTTCTTCTCTTTTTCCGAGAGAACCCGGCTTTTCTTCTCTAAACCGGCCACTACCCGCTCGATTGCCTCATTAAAGTCCTCTTGGGCGACGGTGCTGCGTTGATTGCGCGCTGCCAATAAAGCCGCCTCATTGACTAGATTAGCTAAGTCAGCACCAGCAAAACCGGGGGTACGGGTAGCAATCTGTTTTAAATCCACACCCGATCCTAATTTTACCTTACCTGCGTAGATTTCGAGGATTTTTAACCGTCCAGCCAGATCGGGGCGATCAACTAACACTTGACGATCAAAACGGCCTGGGCGTAAAAGGGCGGTATCAAGAGTTTCGGGGCGATTAGTAGCGGCCAGCACGATCACCGTCGCATCACCAGCGTTAAAACCGTCCATTTCCGTCAATAATTGGTTTAAAGTCTGTTCCCGTTCATCGTTACCCCCCATAAAATTACCGTTAGCGCGAGATTTACCGATCGCGTCTAATTCATCGATAAAAATAATACAGGGGGCTTTTTTCTTGGCCTGTTCAAACAGATCCCGCACTCGGGCCGCACCCGCACCGACAAAGAGTTCCACGAATTCCGAACCCGAGATACTAAAAAAAGAAACTCCCGCTTCTCCCGCTACTGCTTTTGCCAGCAGGGTTTTCCCTGTCCCCGGCGGACCGACTAAGAGGACACCCTTGGGAATCCGCGCCCCGATTTGAATGTAACGTTGGGGATATTTGAGAAATTCGACGATTTCGGCTAATTCGGTTTTCGCTTCTTCCACACCGGCCACATCTTTAAAAGTGGTTTTGGTGGTGTCTCCTTCCACATAGACTTTAGCGCGACTTTTGGTAATCGATAAAGCCCCGGCCGGACCACCGCCACCGCTGCGAGCGAGGAAAAATTGCCAAATACCAACAAAAATCAGGGGAGGAATCACCCAACTAAGGACACTACCAATCCAACCATTTTTTGGTGGTGGTGCGGCGGCGAATTCTACGCCCTTGGCTTCTAGACGTTTGGGCAATTCTAGGTCAAAAATCGGTGTAGTGCTGAAAATTCGTCCGTAGTTGCCCTCTTGGTCGTTTTTAAGCTGATAACGAATCTCATTCTGTCCCACGGATACCCTAGCGACGTTGCCATCTTCCACTTGGTCGATAAAAAGACTGTAGGGAACTTTGGGGACGCTAGGGCCAAATAATTGCGGGAAAACAAGGTTAACAATCAGAAATAAGCCGCCTACGGCTAATAAAACATTACCGATCAGGCGAGATTGTGAAGGAGGTTTGCTTTTTATACTCATCGAAAAAATGGGTCTGAAACCCCGCCCTTTAGCGATAGCGGAGGGCGGCTTTATATAAGTTAGTGAGAAACAATTAAACCGTTAGAACGACGAATTAACTGAATCTTGCTAACAGCTATCTGTCCCAATCGTTGACCATTGGTATCGCTTACAGATAGCTGTTTTTCGGTATCTCCACTAACATAACCAATTCCTTTGGGAGAAGAAACTAAATCTCCTTTACGGAACCCATGTCTTGTGGTAGAGCCACCATATTTACGTCGTTTACCACCTTTGGAAAAAACCATCAGGTGAATTTGACGACGACTAATAGGAGGACGTTTGATGACAGCAAAGGGAGCGTTTGTTACTTTAACATAACCCTTCCAATCATGTCCATGTCCATTAGAAGTATGGAATGGCAAATAATCTAAAAATTGAAAACAGGCAAGAGCAATTCCATCGTTAGCATGACTTTCGGGTGATTGTTCTGCTTTATTTTTAGACTTTTCTAGTCGCAAATGTTTTCTGAGATT
>NZ_JAPZSZ010000298.1:0-9122 GCF_027532095.1 Microcystis sp. LE19-195.1E | reverse complement strand
CTATTTATGATTTACTAGGTTTGAGAATGGCATTGAAAAGCGCGGACAATTATCGCCAGTTACGCAAGAAGGGGATAACTATTAGAAAAACTGCTGATGTTATTATTGCCTCCTTTTGTATTGAAAATAATCTTCCGCTCCTTTTTTCAGATAAAGATTTTATTCCTTTTGTGAAGCATTTAAAGCTAATTTCAGCTTGTCCTACCACTTGATTTCTTGAGGTTTTCAACTCTAATGCTTTACCCGAGAAAAGTAGTTTGGTTGATATATACTCCTATTCTGCTCTTGCTCGAAGGTTAGCTCTAAAACAAAATTTGTTTCAACATAGATATTCACGCCTTCCATAGGTAATTCAGTTGCTTGTAATCGTCCAATCTTCTGCTCTTAAACCGGCAATTTGCCCAAAATCTGAGAGATTTCTGGTCAGCAGGATAGCCTGATTAACCATTGAGATAGCAGCAATCTTCAAATCCATCGAACCCAAACGAGGGTAAGTTACCCGAAGTTCTTGAAAAACTTGACCTGCCTTTTCATCAAAGCCGACAATAGGAATCGTGCGATAATTAGCGAGGTGCTTTTCTAGCCTTCGATAGGCAACAACTTGGGTTTCAATCGAATTGGTCTTGGCTATGTAACTGAGCCATCCCCGCATTTGTTCTTCGTAGGTGATAATTGTGGTGGCAACTTCGCTGCTCGTAATAGCAGCCAGTTTTTTCAGCAATTGTTGTGCCGGTTGACCCCCGCGATCGAGAATACTAATATGATCGGTGTCAAGGAGATACATTTCAGGGTTCGGATGCTTCCTCGGCTAAAGGTTTTAGAGACTGGCGGTACTCTTGACCAAACTGCATTGCCTCTTCGTAAACCGGATCGTCAGCAAAAGTGCCGACAATTTTTTCCCACCAGGGAGTTTCGCTGACAGTAGGTAGCAAACGCTTAAGCAGTGCTACTTCAGCTTCTAAAGTTGCTAGTCTTATCTCTAGATCAGTGCTTAACATGGTTGACATATCCTCCTATTCTGCTCTTGCTCGAAGGTTAGCTCTAAAACAAAATTTGTTTCAACGCCAGAAGCCATAAGATGAACTGATGAAACGTTTTCCATCGGTAATTCAGTTGCTTGTTATCGTCAGTTATTGACACTCCCGTCCGCTACTTTGTCCTTAGCTGCTATATTAACTGGTTAAACCGTGTTTTAGGGCAAAACGTACCAATTCCGTGCGACTATTAGTACCAGTCTTGCTAAATAAGCGACTGACGTATTTTTCTACGTTTCTGACGCTGGTTTCTAGACGACTGGCAATTTCTTTATTCATCAATCCCTCCGCTACTAAATCTAAAACACTTTGTTCCCGGGGGGTAAGGTCAATTTTAATCGGGGGGGGAGTAGTAGTAAAAGTGTTCTGCTGTCCCACCTGCTGTTTTAATTCCCGGATATCTCGGGCAATTTCTTCTAATCTAGCGTTTTCGCTGGTGGCTTGCAAGGATTGACGACGGCGCTCGATTAAAGACTTGATTAATGCTTCTAATTCTTCGGGATCGAAAGGCTTGGATAAATAAGCATCACAACCGGCATTATAACCCTGAATGCGATCGCTTGTCATCCCCCTAGCGGTGAGAAAAACCACGGGAATTGTCTGAAAACGAGCATCTTCGCGCAATTTCTTCAGAAACTGATAGCCATCCACCTGCGGCATCATAATGTCGGAGATGACTAATTCCGGAATTTCTTGATTGAGTAAATCCCAGGCTTCGTTAGCATTACTAGCAGTTCTTACCTCGAAGTCATCCCCGTACTGTAGATATGCTTGCACAGATTCACGAACCCCGGGTTCGTCATCCACTAACAAAACTTTCGCAGGTGTGTCCATCAATTTCTCGCAGCGATCGAATATTGTCCGAATCCTATCTTATCAGCTATCAGGAGCCGGTCGTCAGGAGCCGGTCGTCAGGAGTTGGGGTTTTAGGGTTTTGGGGTATTAGTTGAAATTCCCCTATCTCCCCATTCCCTACACCCCACACCCTACACCCCACACCCCACTTCCCCACTCCCCCACTTCCCAGATCATCCTCAAGATAGTGACGGTGAGTTAAACTAGCAGATAGAACTAAAAAGTTACAAAAATCACCTAGATTATTTTAGGATCCTTTCACCATTCTTAACAAATCCCGTGACCATTCTCTGCTGGCTCGATCGCATTAGTGCTTCTGATCGCCCCCTGGTGGGGGAAAAAGCTTTTATTGCCAGTGAATTACACCAGCGAGGATACCCAATTATCGGGGGATTTGCCATTTTTAACCGCATTTTTGCGGAATTTTTGGAAACTATCAACAATGCTGACTCTTTCTTGACTGATTTTCCGCAATCTTCCCTCTATTTAGACGTAGATAACGCAAAAGCTCTGCAATTAGTCGCCAAAGAAAGTCGGCGCGCCATTTTACAAGCGCAAATTCCTCCTCTCTGGTTAGAAGAACTAGCGGCGGCCGTGGCACAATTATCCATGGATACCCTAGTATGGCGCTTTTCCCTACCAGCTAATCTGGCTCGGCGAACTCTCGGTTTATTTTCCGCTCCAATCAGTGGAATTAAAGCAGATAATCTAGAAAATGCCCTAAAACAAGCTTGGGCGGAGTTATTCACCGCCAGAAGTCTATTTTATTGGCGAAAAATGGGAATTGGTTTAGAAAACATTCAATTATCTTTACTGGTACAACCGTTATTACCGGCCAATTGTGCGGGAAATGTGTTGATTAATGACGATAACTGGAAAATTCAGGCAGTTTGGGGGTTAGGACACAGTTTAGTTAATGGAGAAGTGGCACCGGATACCTACATTATCGATCGCTCCGGTCAATTACGCAGTCGGCAATTAGGCAATAAATCCCGCGCTTATTATCTCAATAGTGACAGTAATCTGCTCGCGCCACAATTATTAGCACCCAGTTTACAGGAAAGCTACTGTTTAGATAATTTCGCCCTCGATCGCCTTTGTCAACTGGTTCAATCTCTGCTGACGGAAAAACCGACGTTAACCAGCATAGAATGGCTGATGATGCTGGATGGTCAAATTTATATTCTTAGCTGTCACAGTCAGGAAATCACCGCTACTACCTGCCATTATCCCTTAAGAGGATTAGGGGCATCCCCTGGGTTGGCATCGGGAGTGGCAAAAGTGATCAGCAATTTCGACTCCCCAGAGGCAACTTTTCAGGATTGCATTCTGGTTACTACTAATTTACCTCCCCAAAAACTGCCCCATTTACGCCAAATTCGAGCAATGATCACGGAACAGGGGGGATTAACTAGCCATGGAGCCATTTTAGCCCGGGAATTAGCCATTCCTGCCGTTGTCGGGGTGAAAAATGCCACGGAAATTATCCGCTCAGGGGAGATAATTTTAGTAGATGGTACGAGGGGAATTATTTCTCTAGCATCTCAGGAACAGATTTCCTTACCCCCACCACCACCCAGAGAAACCGACGGGACGGCAATTGCTACCCGTTTGATGGTTAATCTCAGTCAAACTGAAAGTATTGCCGGAATCCAAGAACTGCCTATTGATGGGATCGGTTTATTGCGCTCAGAATGGATGATTTTAGAGTTACTTTCTCAGCGTAATCTAGAAGAATGGTTAACACCAGAGCATCAAGAAGCATTGATCGAGAGATTAAGTGATTTAATCGCACAATTTGCCCTTAGTATCCAGCCTAAGCCTTTATTTTATCGTTCTTTTGATGCTCAACATTCGGCTCAAGACAGTCGGGGAACCCATGGTTATATATTAGATCCGACTCTATTCGATCTGGAATTGCAAGCTTTACGACGGGTACAAACCACCGGCGCCACCAATATTAATTTACTGCTTCCCTTTGTCCGCGGGGTTGAAGAATTTATTTTCTGCCGGCAACGGGTACAATCGGCTTTACTCACTCAAGTCCCTTCTTTCCAATTGGGGATAATGGTGGAAGTACCCGGGGTAATCTTTCAATTAGCGGATTATGTGCAAGCGGGGGTACAGTTAATCGCTATTGGTACTAATGATTTAACTCAATTACTTTTAGGTAGCGATCGAGAACATTTCTCAGAATATTTCAACGCCCGTCATCCCGCAGTCAGGGCAGCTTTAAAACAAATTATCACTCAAGCAAAAGTTTTACAGATTCCCTGTTCCGTTTGCGGCATGGCCATCGTTCAGTATCCTGAAATTATCGATGATCTGATTGCTTGGGGTGTGACTTCTCTTTCGGTGGATAGGGAAGCAGTTTTAGCCACTAGAGAGGCAATTGTTCGCGCCGAAAGAAGATTTTTATTGGAAAATAGCAGATAACTTCCCCACTACCTCACTACCCCACTACCCCACTACCCCACTTCCTAATTCATACTTTGTGCTTTTTGTCAAAAAAACTTTTTTTTTGCAATAAAACTACACAAAAAAAAGATCATCGTTGTGGGTGAAATTGACTCATTTACCTGTCTTAATGAGGATTACCTTCTAGGTGTGGCAAGGGTTTCAACCGTTGCTGCCCAAAAAAGCATAGAATACCCCACTATGAAATTCAGTAAAATCGCTGTAACCATTGTAACATCGTTGTTAAATAAAAATCTTTCTCAATTAATTCTTAAGAATTTGTAAATATTGCGAAATGTTAATTTAAATATTCTCAATTCTGTGGAGTTCATAGATAATTTTTGCTTATCTTTGAGCAACATTGGGTTAGAAGTCAGGAGACAGGAGACTCCGAGACAGGAGACAGGAGATTATTTTTATTTATTCTCCCCACTTCCCCACTTCCCCACTTCCCACTTCCCGCTCCGGCGCTCTTCTTAAACAGGATTTAGCATTAGATAAGGTTTGCTGAATAAATCTGAAAACTTTGTTGGGTAACACTTTTAGACTTTTTGTCAATCAAAAAGTACCAGATATGGGAGTGATCGGGGGGAAAATTCAGGGACTTTTTCCCTGAAAATTAGGTAATTGACCTCCTCAAAATCGGGAAAACCCTACACCCTACACCCTACACCCCACACCCCACACCCTGTCCCCTAATGCCTAGAGAATTTCAATAATTCCTTGACTGCCATCGAGACGAATTAATTGACCATCTTTTAACAATTTCATGGCATTATGCACATCCATAACCGCGGGAATTCCGTATTCTCTGGCAATAATAGCACCATGGGATAATTGTCCCCCCACCTCGGCAATAATGCCCACAGCCCGGGATAATAAAGGGGACCATCCTGAGTCAGTATAGGGAATAACGAGAATAGTATTAGGGGCAATTTCTAGATTTTGTAAGCTGGGCATAATTTTGATTCGTCCCTCCACTGTCCCCCCACTAGCGGCAATTCCCTGTAAGCGTTTTTTGGCAGTTAAATTTGAAACTAAAAATTCTCTTTTCGGTGGTTGTCCATAAACGATGTAGGGAATATCGGTTAATTGAGAGTTTTCTTGGAATTGTTGGCGACGCTGGCGGATAATCTGGTTAAGATTGGCGATTTTATTATGCTGACCCAACTGGGTAACTTCTGAGTAATTTAGATAAAATATATCTCCCGTCTCCGATAATATTTGCTGCTGTAACCAGAGGGTTTCTAAAGCGAGAAAATGCCAGCGTAGGTGAGCTAAAAGACGGGAGTAAATTTCAGTCACTTGGTTTTTGATATTTAATCTTTTTTGGACAGTATGGGAAGATTTAACTTTTTTATGGCTATTATTACCCGGACTATCTAAGGGGAGTTGTAGCAGCTCTTGGGGATTTTCTCGCCATCTCGGTATGGAAATATCAGTCCCCACTTCGCTTAAATAACCGTAGGTTTCTAACCAGAGGGAAAAAGCTGAGTCAAAATCTCGATCGATCGTATTTTTTCTCAGTTCAGATAGCGATCGCATTGAGGCTATTTCTGGCGCTTGGGAGTTATCCAATCTCTCAAAAGGTACTTGCGAAATACTGCGACGCAAGGCGAAGCTAAGAGGGGCAAGAATACTATAATAGGTGGCTTTTTTTAAGACGGTTAAAATCTCCTCAATTTGCTCTAAAATCTCCCCTGAAGATAAAGCTTCTGGGGAAGTAGCGTTAATTTTTTCGAGCGTCGGGATAAAATAGTTTTTTTGATCTTGGCTAAAGTCTTTTTCTAACTGTAATTCCCGTCCTAAAAGTTTTAATAAACCAGGGGAATTAGCCAAAGTTGCCGTTAAAGGTGGTTTGGTAAACTTTGCCCCTTTGGTCAGGAATTCTAAGCTTTCTGGAGGTAATCCCATGCGACGGAAAATTGTGCCTAATAAAGAAGCATTAAAATAGGCTCTTTGATAGTGTAAAGTCGCTGTTTCAT
Organism: Microcystis sp. LE19-195.1E; assembly: GCF_027532095.1. NCBI lineage: Bacteria > Bacillati > Cyanobacteriota > Cyanophyceae > Chroococcales > Microcystaceae > Microcystis > Microcystis sp. LE19-195.1E. The sequence goes on along the minus strand of NZ_JAPZSZ010000298.1, from coordinate 2,791 downwards.
TGAAGTCCAAATCGAGAGTTTTTTTGTCTAAAACTAACTGGAAAATATCTCCCCAAACTCCACAGGTTAAAGGACGATTAATTGACCAAGGCAAAGGACGAATCACCCCAGGGATAACTTCAGCCGCGATTTTTCTTGTCCAAATTGGCTGTAAATTAGTGATAGGACGGCACTGTAATAACCATAATTTTCGTCCGTCATGAGTCCATTCTATATCTTGGGGAATGCCATGATCAAGGTTTTCTAATTGCCGACAAAGATTAGCTACCTGTTGAATAATAGCCGGGGGAATATCTCCCGCTCCGATGATAATATTTTCTTCTAAATTAACTCGATAACTTTCGGGGGTGATTCTTCCCGATACAACTCTGGTGGCATCTCCGGGTAAAGCTTCAATAACTACATCTAAACTGAGAGGATTAATCGGATCACGACTGAAGGCAACTCCCGAAAAAACTCCTCGAATTTGTTCTTGGATTAACACAGCCATGGCCGTGTTTTCTTGACCTCGATCGAGTCGATAATTAACAGCATTAGGACTATTATAGGAGGTTTGGCAACTTAAAATCGCCGCCGCTAAATTTTCTCGATCGATGACGTTAAGAATTGTGGTATATTGTCCCGCAGATGAGGCGGTTTCACTATCTTCTCCAATAGCGGAAGAGCGCACGACTAAGGGATGATTAATATCAGGATTAAGAGATTCTATTAACGGTTGTGGATCATCCCCCGGTGGTAAAATCCACCCCCTAGGAATGGGATAACCGGCACGCTTAAGATCGGCTAAAGTGGCGGCTTTTTGTCCCACTTTTAAGGCCGTCAGATTGTTATCAAGGGTTTGGATCGATCGATCTCCACGAAAAAAACGAAACATAGTTTTTGATTCATTGTTAACACTTGCTTCGGGTAAGTCTAAATCGTCGGCTATTTTTTGAAAAATTGCCCCTAATAAACAGGCTAAAGCAATGGCAGTTATAATATAACCTGAATCGTGGGGACGGCGCAAGGTGAGAATTAAAGCTAATAAAAATAATCCTACCAATCTACCCGTAGATTTTTCTCGAAAAATAGTAAAGCTAATCCCACTAATGATTGAGGTGAGAAAAACAGCGACAAAATCGTGAACGATTAATCCCCAGAAAACATTAGTAGTTCCCGCACCTTTTCCTAACCAATAGCGCCCCATGACTAAGGCAATTAAAGCTAATAATTCCCAAGTGGAGCCGGTGGGAAAAAATAAACGGGTTAGGAAAATAACGATAATTCCCTTGGCTGCTTCCGAAATTACCGCCAAAATTCCCACCAATTTACCCCCATGGTAAAAAGCGGCAGTTACACCGATATTACCAGTACCTAATTGGGATAATTTACGTCCAGTTACGAGATAATTTATCCAATCGATCAGAGGCAATCCCCCGATTATAGGACAGACTAAAAAAATAAATAGGGAACCCCAAATTTCTCTCATTTAAAATGCGTCTTAGTTTACTATCTTGTCTTAGTAACGACCTTGAGAACATGAACACGAAAGCGATAAAATAAATTGAGTTTAATGGCTTAAAACCCAAGCAGATGGAGCAAATAAAGGCAATAATTGCGGATTTTAAGCGGCAAAATCAACCACTCAAACTGAAGAAAAAAGCGAAAAGAGTAAGGTGGACGATGCACACCCTACAGACTTAAGAAAATCTGATTGACAGTGAGATTTAATTCCGTGAAAGTCTGGGAAATTAGGCGATCACTGTCTCGAAATTGCCGAATTTGATATTCTTCCTCAACTAAGCAACAAACAGAGATTGTCGGTTGTTTAGGAGTGCCGAGAAAATTACGTCCACCCAAGGCTGCATAATCGACAATCCAATATTCAGGAATACCCATTTCTTCATAATCAGCAAATTTTAAGTAGTAATCATCACGCCAGTTAGTCGATACCACTTCAATGATCAGAGGGATAGATGCACCATCCCTAAGGATTGATTCTTTTTTCCATAATTTTTCCTGAGCGAGCTTGGTTCGATTTAGCACTAATACATCGGGAAAATAACCAGAATTTTTACCAGCAGGTCTGACAATCGCTTGGTTAGGAATTAAATAAGGAAGCCCTAGTCTATCAATTATTCCACTGAGTTTAACAGTTAAAAATCCTTTGATTTCCTCGTGTTCTCCTGCGGGTTGTGCCATTTCAATAATATTTCCCTTGTGTAGCTCATAACGCACTCCCGAATTTTCAGGCAGCCAAAGGACGAATTCCTCGAAATTAACAGTTTTAGGTAAAGTTTGGCTCATAGCTGGCAAAATAGCATTCTCTCTCTACTAACTTCCTTAGCTCTATTTTACCTTGAAGTAAGGTGGGCATTGCCCACCCTACAAACTCTCTACACAATCTGCGATCGCACTATCGCTGCCAAAAACGATGAGGACGAAACCAAAAATATAATTGGTAACGACGGCGAGGTTCTTGACGCTGCCACCGCTTAAAGCGATGGCAGCGTCAAAATTAAGCAAGAAGCTTAATTTGACACCAATGGCAAGTGCTGCGCCCCTACATTGCACCTGGTGTGATTGGTGGGGGCGTATATTGTACGCCCTTTCTTCGATCTCATAACCTCAAGAGAGCGATTAATAATTAGCCCCATCGAGATTAATTTACTTAGGGCTTGCTGAATAAATCTAAAAACCTTGTTGGATAAGGCTTTTAGACTTTTTTGACCTCAAAAAGTGCCGACCATTGGAGGGATCGGGGGTAAAATTCAGGTACTTTTTCCCTGAAAATTAGGTAACTGACTACCTC
>NZ_JAPZSZ010000336.1:0-10264 GCF_027532095.1 Microcystis sp. LE19-195.1E | reverse complement strand
ATTCTCCCCACACCCCACACCCCACACCCCACACCCCACACCCCACACCCCACACCCCACACCCCACACCCCACTTCCCACACCAATGCTTAACAATCAAATATCTTCGCCAGTGTCTGTCATTTGTTTAGGGGAAATCCTCTCTGATCTAATTGCCGATCAAAGCGAGCGCTCTATAGAGCAAGTGACTTCTTGGACAACCTATGCCGGGGGTGCGCCGGCAAACGTGGCCTGTGGATTGCGAAAATTGGGCATAAATTCGGCTTTTATCGGTTGTGTGGGCAAAGATCAACGAGGGGAACAGTTAATCGCCTTGCTAGACGCTCTCGGAGTCGATACCACTGGTGTACAGTATCACCCCACTCTACCCACCCGACAAGTTTATGTCACCCGCGATGCTGGGGGAGACAGACATTTTGCGGGTTTTGGCGGCAGAAAAACGACGTATTTTGCCGATAATGCTCTTAATGCTGACTTATTAACCGAAAATCTCTGGAAAAATGCCGATTATCTAGTGATGGGAACCCTAGGGTTAGCCTATCCCCCGGCGAGAGCGGCGATGATGCGCGCCCTCGAATTAGCTAAAATTTACGCGGTGAAAGTATTGATCGATATCAACTGGCGACCGGTTTTTTGGCCTAATCTTGAGGCTGCCCCTGATATCATTCGAGATTTTATCGTCCAGGCCGATTTGCTCAAATGTAGCGAGGAAGAAGCAGCATGGTTATTTGGCACTGATACCCCCGGAGAAATATCATCACAATACCCCAATTTAGGGGCAATTCTAGTTACTGGCGGCGCAAAAGGTTGTAAATATCATTTAGGCAAAAATAGCGGCACTGTCGAGGCTTTTCCTGGGGAGGTGGTGGATACAACCGGGGCGGGGGATGGCTTTGTGGCCGGTTTTTTGGCTCGTGCCGCTCTTGGGGGCGATCAAATTGGGGAAAATGCCGATTTAGCCCGTAAGGCGGTGATTTATGCCTGTGCGGTGGGGACAATGGTGACAAGGGGGGCAGGAGCGATCGCATCCCAACCGACTCGGGAACAGGTGGAGGAGTTTCTAGCGGCCTTTGACTCCTAGAAACTATACTAGGGTTTGCGGCAAAAAGTTTTTCGTGGGGGCAGGGTGTGGGGTGTGGGGTGTGGGGTGTGGGGTTTTACCCATTTTCAGGGGGTCAATTACCTAATTTTCAGGGAAAAAGTGCCTAAATTTCCCCCCCGATCACCCCAATGTCTGGCACTTTTTGATGGGAAAAAAGTCTAAAAGTCTTATACAACAAGGTTTTTAGATTTATTCAGCAAACCCTATACTAAATCTGGTTATTAAAGACTGATTATTTATTCCCCCTCTTGCATGAGTGCCTATCGTGATATGTAACCTATACTCAACGGATTTAGGATTATTTGCCAGTTTTTTGGTCAAACCAGTCTAAAACCCGATTCCATGCCCACCAGCGATCGCTATCGCCCCACTGACGCTGACAGGATAAACTGCTGATATAACCCACATGACCGCCATAGTTGGTTAAGAGTAGATCGACGTGGGGATTATCGGCGATCGCTGCTTGCAGATCGGGAATAACTGCGGGGGAAAAGAGGGGATCATCGGCCGCGTAGAGGATAAAAGTGGGTTTAGTTAAATAGGGTTGAAAGGGCAAGGGACTACTAGCGGCATAATAGTCAAAAACTGTCTCAAATCCTAAGTTTTTAATCACTAATTCTCGATCGAATCCTGCAATCGTGGTGGCGCGAGTAATTGCTTCGGGATCGATATGATCGGGATGAGCTTGATGGATGCGTTTGGCTAACTTGCGTAATTCCCTGGCGATCGCTTTTTCCAAATGTTTCCCCCAGGGATCCCGGACGAGATAGGATAAAGAACGATTAGAGTCTAAATTAGGACAAATTACCGCACCACCACCGATATCGACGGGATCGATCCCCATATCTTCCTGATTCTCTGCCGATTTAATTCCCCAGAGGGCCAATTGTCCCCCCAGAGAGTAACCCGTGAACCAAAAAGGAGCAGGACAGCCCATTTTTTGGGCTTGGGCGGCAATATGAATGAAATCTAGCCCTTCATAGATGCCATCGGAGGTGAGAGTCGGGGATAATTCGGCTGTCTTACCGTGGGCGCGCCAATCGAAGAGGACGACTGCGTAGTTTCTCGCTACGGCTTTTCTGCCTAAAATTCTTAAAAACCATTGATTATCTAAGTCTCCCGTGATGCCGTAGGTGCCGATAATTGTTCCTTTCGCTTGCGGGGGAATGGAAACAATCCCGTAGATAGGGACGGCATTGGCCCCGGTGAAAATGGTTTCTTGATAGACTGGTTCGGGAATAGCGATCGTATTTTGCCAGGTTTCTCGCGCTTTTAGGGACACATAGAGAGTCATGGCAAAACCGTTTTTCAGCAATGGGGGCGGAGTGTAGGTGAGATTATCGGTCCTCGTCCTCGGATGGGCAAGCATAGCAGCACAGGGGAATCAAAACGTCAAGAGGGGGAGACAAAAATTAACTTATGCCCACCGCTTTCTTAAAAATTGTAAAGCAAATTGTCCCAAGCGGCGAGCAACTCTGGCAGGGCAGTGGCCGACCAATTGCCCTCACAACCGCGACCTTGATAGAGAATAAATCGCAGGGAATAATTATCGGGAAATCCTGCCGCTTCTAACCACAAAAGCTCGCTTTCCGCTTCACAAGCAATACTTTCTTCATCCATTAATTCTGTGGCCATGGCCGCCATAGTTGCGGTCAATTGTGATAGTAACCGACGCAAATCTTGCCACTCGGCCTCGGTCAATTCGATCGCCCAATCATCGCCACCAATTAATCCTTTATAAATGGCTGCCTTAGGATCCCAACCGAGTCGCCAACCTGAACCATATTTGAGAATTTTTTCCATAATTTTCTAGAATTTTAATAGGTCGGCATCTCCCGGTTTTGATAAAGATGGACGACGGGGAGAAGGACTAGGAGAAGGGCTAGGATTGGGGGTTTCTTGGGGGAGAATGGCGGGGTTATAAATTTCGACTAGAAGGGTGACTAACTGCTGCCGTTGACGACGATTAAGACTGTTAATCGCTTTGATATCGGCAGCCATCGGGTTAACCGTAAGGGTTGCTTGTCCGGGATAGTTTTCTTCGCTGATTTTCTCGTTCACTCCTAGATAATCCCCTAGGGTTAATTGCCAATCAAAACGGATGAGAGTAAACCTTTTTTTTGTATCTTGATGATAACGAAGAAAGCGACTGATTAAAGTATTATTCGGATCGATCGCCCCTGTATCTCGACGGGTATAGTTGTTCTCTTTCGGTAAATCTGGCATTGCTTGATAAATTTGTTGGGCAACTGTTTCGGGTCGTTGAATTTGGCTCATCCCGGGGGATTGCCACGATAACCACCAGAAAAATATCCCTATTCCTAGCCAGAATACTAATAATATTATTTGCTTAATTTTCAGCTTTTGAGGGAATTTAAACAGCATATTAATCAAGAAAAGATTGAAGTTAATTATCTAGGAACAGTGGGGATTTTTCAGGAACATTTCAAGAGGTTGGGAATGTTATAATCATCTAACAATACCCCGACTCATCTAACTGTAACACCTAGGCTCAAAGTTACCCCAGTCATCCCCATCATAGCAAGGACTGGACACGATCGAGAGGCCAGTAAACTTTATAGGCTTGACCAACGATATAACTTTCTGGCAAAAAACCCCAAGCATGGGAATCAAAACTATGGTTACGATTATCTCCCAAAACAAACAGGCTTTTTGGGGGTACAGTCATAAATTCTATTTCATAATTGGCTAACTCGGCGGTGTAGGGTTCCTCGATAACTTGCCAGTTGAGATAAACTTTACCCCTGCGGATTTCAATGGTATCCCCAGAAATAGCGATGACTCGTTTGATAAAAAAATCTCCAGAATTAGGATCTAGTTGCTGAATTTTTTCGGGAGTTCTAAAAACAATTATATCGCCTCTTTTCGCTTGATAATTACCAGATTGACTGACGAAAATGCGATCACCTACTGCGAGGGTAGGCAGCATGGATTCGCTCGGAATCTCGAAAAATTCTATTCTTTGATGTAACCAATCGGGAAAATAATTACAGATAATTCCCCAAGTAAAAATTGCTGCCACCATCAGCGCCAAAATGGAACGATAGGTGTGACGATGGGGATGGAATTGATCGGGGAAAGTGTGATAAACATGATAAACAGCGATTGCTGTAATTAAAGGGGTAAGAAAGAGGATATTGGCCAAAAAATGATCTATTTTCAGGGTAATCAGGGATATAGTCAGAAAAATTATCCCTAAGATCACCTTATCGGCGTACAATTGCCCTAACCCGGGTATAATCCGGTTAGCGAAGACGGCAAACCATGGGTTTTTTTGTTGGCGGGGAATTTTCTCTAAGCTGTTATTCTGTCTGGAATAATAAACAGTCCAGTGAGCGTCAAAAATATTGCTAATGTAAACGATAACCAGAGCAACTATTCCCCCTAATCCCCAGCTTACATGGCCATTGTGGCTAAAAATTGACCAAATTGTCACAATTATTAATATTACTTGAGCGATTGCCAAAATGGTTGCTTTTTGGTTTTTGTTAGCATACCATTGTCCCAAACCGGGGAAAAACATCGAGAGATTGACCGCTAACCAGGGATCTTTTGCTTGTGAATTAGTCGCATAAGGACGAGAAACAGCCGAAAAAAGGGAGGGTTTGCTCATAGTATAGACCTATTGCCAATTCAGTCAACAGAGTGATCAGTGAACAGTTAACTTAAAACTCAAATCTGATAACTGATAACTGATAACTAATATAGCAACCAACAACAATTAATGCTTTTACTTCAATTTAGCACATCTCATTACTGTCGCAAAGCTCGTTTAGCCCTAGGTTATAAGGGGATTGATTACCAAGTAGAAAATCTCACCCCCGGACTACATATTCTCAAACTCAGTCCCCTAACTAAAGGGTTAACCACTGTCCCAGTTTTAATGGCAGCAGATGAGATTATTGCCGATTCTACTGCCATTTTAAAATATTTAGAAAAAGTAGTTCCTTTCCCCTCTTTTATTCCCGCTGGGGAAAAGGAGAAAAATCAAGCTTGGTTACTAGAGGATTGGTTAGATGAAAGTATTGGAGTAGCGACTAGATTTGTCTATTATAATTATCGCGCCGGAGAGGGAAAAGCGATCGATCCTTCCCTGAGTAGTCAAATAATTATTAATATCGTGCGACAACAATATAAAATCACCCCAGCCAGGGTAAAACTAGCGGAGGAGCGACTAGAAAATGCCCTCAAGATTCTAGAATATTGGCAAAATCAGGCCTATTTGGTGGCGGATAAATTAAGTGTAGCCGATATTGCCGCCACTGCCCTACTCAGTCCTCTGGCTCTAATTCCCAGTTATCGTCAAAAATATCCCTGGTTGTTTGCTAGAATCGGGGAAATTCATCAACAGTGTCGGGAAAAATTGCCCCCCGGTTTAAATTAAATGCAGCGAACGACAAAAATTATCATCCTCATCTCTATCGGTTTCTTATCGCCCCTAAAAGCCCTTGCTTTGCCCTCTCCTGAAGATATTCCCGAAGAAGTTTTACGAGCAGAAATTATCACTTCGGCTCGCTCGCCCCTTGATAATCAACCCCTAACTGCGGCAGAATATGCCTTACTAGAAGAACAATTAGCCACCAGCATTTATCCCCCCCAAATTAATCCCAAGATTCGACAATTAATTGCCCTGAGAAGATTACAAAAATTCCTCCAGATATTGATACCTTTCTATCGTTAAAATCAAAATAGTCAATCTCCTTTGGCAAAAGTGCATCTGCTAACCGAAAAGTTTAGAGAGAATTAGAGCAAGGCGATCGCTTTTATCACCAGCAGACAAAAATCCCGTGTTATGATTAATGAAAAAATCATAAAGTTTTGTAACAAACCTTGACTGCTATCCTCCGCCCCCAAGAAAAGCCCCTGCTTAATCGTCCTTGGTACTCCCTGTCCCCTCTCTGGCAAGGAGACGAAACCGATGTTAAACAAGGTTTACCCCATAGCCAACTCGCACCCCCGTGGCAGATTTTAATTCTCGGCGATGGTTCTCCCACCCGTCATTTACAACTTTTAACCGGTGAAAAAACGGAAGTGGATGTGATCGATATGTCCCCCATCGGCGACGATGAGGATGGCGCACCGATGAAAATTAGCCTGATTCCGGGGCCGAGATTGCGTCGTCAAGTCTGGTTACGCACAGCTAGTGGTCAAAGGTTAGCCTATGCCGCTTCTTGGTGGTCTGTCAATCAAGTGGACGAATATCTAGAAAATCGTTCCCTACCGATTTGGGAAAGTCTCTCGCGGCTGCACACGGAATTGTATCGCGATGTGCAGGGACTTTATTACGGTCATTCCCCGGAATTAGAAATAGCTTTTGGGGAAAAAGGAGCATTTTGGGGTCGTCATTACCTATTTTGGCACGCTCGCCAACCCCTTACCCTGATTTACGAGGTTTTTTCTCCCTATCTCCGTAAATACCTCGGCGAAATGAGAATTGATCAATTAGGATAACTGCTGTAGATATTTCTAAGTAGTTCAATTAGTTAATCTTTGGAGAGAATTAAATGATTTTTCTCCGTTAATTTTGCCATCCAACCCGGTTCAATCACAATCGTGCTGATTTTTTCGATAATAATTGCTGGTCCGGCGAGACAATCAAAAGGTTGCAGATCTGAACGCTGATAAATTGGCGTTTCTCGCCATTGATTAGCCATAAAAACCGCTACTCGATCGAGGATAGGAGGTAATTCTCCCATCGGACGGGAGCGAGTTAAAATTGCTTCTTTGGGACTGTCCATAGTCTGGATCAATTCCACGGCAATCGACTCAACAATTAAAGCTTTTTGTTCTTGCTTAAACCCATAACGTCTTTGATGTTCCCGTTCAAAATCCTGACGCATTTGATCGCTAAAATTAACCGCTAAAGTGGCATCACTGCCTTGATATTTTAAACTAACTTGCTGCCGCACCTGATTATAATCCTCTAATTCCCGACCCGCTAAAACTTCTAATTCGTTCATTTTCGTGAGTAACTGCCCGATTAAATCGGCATTTAACGGCTGTTCGATCGCTTTTTCTTTAATTACCCTCAAATCGGCCAAACCCATGCCGTAGGCGCTTAAAACCCCGGCATAGGGATGGAGAAAAATACTTTTCATTCCCAGAGTATCGGCAATTAAACAGGCCACTTGACCCCCGGCACCGCCAAAGGTACAAAGAGTATAATCACTGAGATCATAACCCTTTTGTAGAGAGATTTTTTTAATCGCATTAGCCATATTTTCCACGGCAATTTGAATAAACCCGGCAGCCAGCAGTTCAGGACTATTATTACCCCCCATTGTTGCCGCCAATTCTTGAAACTTTGTCAGCACAATCTCTCTATCTAGGGGTAAATTTCCCTCTTGTCCAAAAATAGCGGGAAAATAGGTGGCTTGAATTTTTCCTAACAAAACATTAGCATCGGTAATTGTTAATGGTCCACCCCGTCGATAACAGGCAGGTCCCGGATTAGCTCCGGCACTTTCTGGTCCAACCCGAAAACGAGAACCATCATAGACTAAAATCGAACCTCCACCAGCGGCCACGGTGTGAATACTTAACATCGGCGCTCGCATTCTTACGCCAGCAATTTCGTTATCTGTTTGGCGCTCGTATTCCCCTTGAAAATGAGAAACATCGGTGCTAGTTCCTCCCATATCAAAACTGATAATTTTGCTAAATCCCGCCCTTAAACTGGTTTGTACTGCCCCGACTATTCCCCCCGCAGGACCAGATAAAATGCTATCTTTACCCTGAAATTTATCGGCGGTGACTAAACCGCCATCGGATTTCATAAATAACAAGCTAGTTTTCGGTAATTGCTGGCTAATACTATCAACATAGCGGCGTAAAATTGGCGATAAATAGGCAGAAACTACCGTGGTATCTCCCCGGGATACCAGTTTCATTAAAGGACTGACTTGATGGGAAATGGCTAGATGAGTAAAGCCGATTTCTTCGGCAATGGCTGCCACTTGTTTTTCGTGGTCGGGATAACGATAACTGTGCATAAAAACAATCGCACAACTTCGGATACCCCCTTGATAAACTGGTATTAAATCGGCTTTAACTTGGGCGGGATTAACGGCGATTAATTCTTGTCCTTGACGATCGTACCGTTCGGCCACTTCGATAACTTGTTCGTATAATAAAGAAGGAAGAATAATTTGACGGGCAAAAATATCGGGGCGATTTTGATAGCCAATTCTCAAGGCATCTTTAAAACCTTTGGTGATTAACAAAACCGTGCGCTCTCCTTTTCTTTCTAACAGCGCATTGGTGGCTACCGTTGTTCCCATTTTAATCACTTCGATGTTATCTAGGGAACCGCTAATATCTTTGATCCCTTGAATGACTGCATCTGGGTATTTTTCGGGATTTTCCGAGAGCAGTTTATAGAGAACAATCCACTGTTGATCGGCAAGGGGAACAATCAGAAATCTAGCGGCATCTCTAGCTAGTCGTTCAATAATTTCTGGTCGATCGATTATCGCCACGATATCGGTAAAAGTTCCCCCTCGATCGATAAAAAATTTTAACATAATCCCTTCCAGTTCTCAGAATCAATGAACAATTGCGCCTAATCCTTTTAAAATAAACTAGATTGATTTATCTGAGTAAGCAAAATGTCCACAGGAATCGCTATCTTAGGGGTAGGACGTTGGGGAGTCCATTTCGTCCGCCATTTTTCTCAACATCCCTCAGCACAAGTAGTGGCGATCGTTGACTCCTCTCCTGAAAAACTCCGTCTCTGTCGCGATCAATTTAATCTGGATACTAATAAGGTTATTTTAGCCAATGACTGGGAATCTATTCGCAATCACCCCGAAATCTCGGCCGTAGTCGTCGTTACTCCCGCCATCAGCCATTATCCCCTGATTAAAGATGCTCTTAATTTAGGTTATCACGTCCTCGCCGAAAAACCCTTAACCCTCAATACCCAAGAAAGTGCCGAATTAACGGCATTAGCGGCGCAAAAACAGCGTATTTTATTAGTTGATCATACCTATCTTTTTCATCCGGCCGTTATCACTGGACAAAAAGTCCTGCAATCCGGGGGTATCGGTAAACCTCTTTATGGTTATGCCACTCGCACCCACCTGGGGCCGGTTCGTCAGGATGTGTCCGCTTTGTGGGATCTAGCTATTCACGATATCTCGATTTTTAATCATTGGTTAAATAGTACACCAGTATTAATTCAGGCACGAGGAACGGTTTGGCTACAACCTAATCTAGCCGATTTAGTCTGGTTAACCCTGATCTATGGCGATGGTTTTCAAGCGACTATTCACCTTTGTTGGTTGAATCCCGATAAACAGCGACGTTTAGGGATAGTTGGCAGCGAAGGGACTTTAATTTTCAATGAATTAGACTCTCGATCGCCTTTAACCCGACAAAAGGGCCATTTTGAGCGTCAGGAAGCCTATTTTATTCCCCGGGGACAGGAGACGGAATCTATCCCTATTGCCGATGGTGAACCCCTGAAAGCATTATGCGAACATTTTTTAGAGTCGGTGGCTACGGGGGTCGATTCTCCTGTATCTTCGGGATCGGTAGGGACGGAATTAGTCAAAATCCTCCAGGCAGCAGAATTATCTCTAGCCAGAGGTGGAGAGATTGTGCGCTTAGAATAGGGAAAAATGGGATCGATAAGCTGTTGACTATCTAAATTACTGGTTAAGACTGCACCGGGGTTGGCAGCAGGGAAACGAGCGATCGCTGTCCAGTTAGTGGATGTGTTCGGCAATGATGCCAGTGCCACGGTTGCGGTGCGTTAACTTTTGCGGTGTTTTCAGAAAGATGAAGTATAACCTGATTTGCCATTGACGAGGAGTTTATACGGCGTTGAATTTATCTAATTTCTTTCACCCGATCGGTGCGTAGCGCGGTCGATCGCTAACGGCTGAATTCAACCGCTATTTTGGTCTATTTTCCAGCATCAGTCGCTTTTTGTTGGTCGGGTGCAATGATTTGTTAGACCTCAAATTCGATTACAGTAGCAATGGCGGCTACAATTTACAGTATTGTAATTTCAGAAACGCTTCCTAATTTACGAATAAACCTTTGTAAATCCACCCCCCTTAGTTGAAGAGTGTCAATTGCAGAAGCTTTATTCAATCCATTGATACTGTTAGGTTCAATTTTAACGTGCCAGAAATT
>NZ_JAPZSZ010000247.1:0-5931 GCF_027532095.1 Microcystis sp. LE19-195.1E | reverse complement strand
GGTGACCCTTGCTACGAAGCGGTCTTTTCTGACCAAGGTTGGGACGGTCTACCACTTCTCTCAATATACAAGGTTGGGTTGAAGCATGAAACCCAACGCCCGCATGGGTTACGCTACCGCTAACCCATCCTACAAATAATTGTGCCTACCTACTTAAGACTTTTGCTATAGTTCTAGAAGAGGGCTAAAAAAATAGCAAACTAAGGAAATTTCTCCTTTGCTAGTTTTGCCGTAAACAACTATGTTAAAAAAAGTCAATTATCTGCGATCGCTATCCTGTTTCTTCGCTATAATCCTCTGGAGTAGTCCCCTAGGGATTAACCCTAGCCTCGCGGTCAATGATAATTGTCAACTGTCCGAATCGGAAATCAAACAACAAGAAAATCTGCGTCAAACTTCCCCCCAAGAATATGACATTTTATTGCAGAAATATGCTGCACAATTGCGCTTTTGTCGTTCCCGACACTGGTTACAGGAACAGGCAATCTGGTTACGTCTCTACTCCTGTGATACCCGCCCCGGATCGATAGAAAGTATCCTTGATCGCATCGTGGCCAAAGGTTATAATATAGTTTATTTGGAAGTTTTCGCCGATGGTCAAGTCCTATTACCTCCTAACAATAATCCCACCGTTTGGGATAGCGTGATTAAAAATCCGGGTGCGGGAAATGTGGATTTATTAGCACAGGCGATCGAACAGGGACATAAACGCGGGTTAAAGGTTTATGCTTGGTTATTTAGCCTCAATTTTGGCTATGCTTATAGCTTAAAACCCGAGCGACAGGAGGTGTTAGCACGCAATGGTAAAGGACAGGATAGCACCTCTTTTGTCGATGATCAATCCCAAACTTTTGTCGATCCCTACAGCAATCAAGCGCGACAGGATTATTTAATTCTCCTAGAAGCGATTTTACAACGTCGTCCCGATGGAGTTTTATTTGATTATATTCGCTATCCCAGAGGAACAGGAGTCGATTCCGTGGCTGATAATGTCCAAGATTTATGGATTTTTAGTCCGGCATCCCGACAAGCTTTAATTAATCGAGGATTGAATAATAAGGGCAAATTTTTAATCGATCGCTATCTGACTCGCGGCCAAATTTCCCCCCATGATATCGTCGAAGCAGATCGCCTTTATCCCCAAGAAACTGCCCCTCTTTGGCAGGGTAGAATCCCCTTAGAAGAGGAGATGAAACAATCAGTTCAAAGTCGTTTTGATCGCCTCAAATTAGAACTTTGGTTCCTAGCGGTTGCCCATGCTGCCCAGGGTGTAATTGATTATATTAGTTATTTTTCTGCCCTAGTGGAACGTCAGGGAATTCCCGCCGGGGCAGTGTTTTTTCCTGATGGAAATCGTCTTGTGGGTAATCAAGGTTTTGATTCCCGTTTACAAGCTTGGGATAGTTTTCCCGCTTCCCTAGAATGGCATCCCATGTCCTACGCTAATTGTAACGATACCACCTGTGTGGTTAATCAGATCAAAAGAGTAGTGGCAAGCAGGGGAAATCAAACTCCTGTTATCCCAGCTTTAGCGGGTTTATGGGGACAACCCTATAACAATCGTCCCTCCTTAGAAGTGCAAATGGAAGCGATTCGCATAGCCTTTCCCACCATAGATAGTATCAGTCATTTTGCTTTTTCTTGGCAAGAACCACAATTCGATCAAGCCAGAAGATTTTGTCATAAGTAACCGCATTTACACCTCCACTTTCACTTCCTCTGTCTCTGTTTTTTCCTGTAGTGGGGGAACTATCAAAGGCGGCAGTTCTGGTTCGGCGGTGTTGAGAGTCGGCGTAATATCGACGTAGTTAATCACCGCCCCTAAAATTTTCACTTCCGCTTCTGTTAACTGGTCAGTTGCTTCACTCAAGAGACTAGAACGAGTTATCCCCTGGCGCGTTACCAGAATAATCCCGTCCGCTAGTTCTTCTAAGAGCAGCGCATCATTACAGCTAGACAGAGAAGGAGTATCCACAATCACCAGATCGAAACGGCCGCGAGAATCTTTGAGAATTAATTGTAATTCGCTCGATTCAATGATAGCTGCCGCTTGTTTTTGCGGACCGGGACTAGGCAAAATGGAAAGGTTTTCTATATTTGGGGCCAGCCGGATCGATTTACTTTTTGCCCCGTAGTAAAGTAGGGGTTCTCGGAAAGAATTGGGATCGGGAGTGACTCCGATTTCTTCGGCCTTAGAAAGACTTCTCAGATCTCCTTCGACTAACAGAGTCCGTCGGCCCGCTAAAGACGCAGCGATCGCCAGATTATAGGCAGTGGCAGTTTTCCCCTCTCCGCCAGTAATACTGGTGACAATGACCACTTTCACCGTTTCGCCGCCGCCCACAAGTCGCAGGGTACTGCGTAAACGTTCGTAGTAGGGGAGATAATTGGCATTAGCATCGGCGAGAATCGGCTCGATTTCCTCGCCCTCTAAATTCCGGACAATGGGCAATTGTCCTAAGAGTAGTATATCCCGACTAACCAAAGCTTCCCGCAATTCTTGGGGACTGTGCAGGCGATCATCGATCACTGCTAACAGGAGAATCGTACCCAATCCGGCTAAAGTTCCCAAACCAGCACCCACCAAGAGAATCAAGGTACGATTCTTGCGGTTAAACACCTGTTCGATCGGTTGAGCCACTGGCGGTTGGGCGACGGTGAGACTACCCACGGTTTCCGCTTCTGCAGCCTGAGCATCCACCAGAGCATTGAGAATATTCTCGTAGATACCCCGTTGAAAGGCGACGGCTTGGGTTAAACGAGCTTGCTGTAGCTGTTTATCGGGGAATTTCTCGTATTGGGAGCGTAATTGCTGTTCCTGCGTCACTAAGGATTCTAATTGTTTCATTAAACCCTCGCGCTGGGTTTGCAGGGTGACTAATTGAGCCGCTAGTTGTTGACGGGTGGCATCGAGATTACTTTGCTGACGGATGCGACTGCTGGGAAGATCGGTCAGGATGCCATCTTTTCCGATCACCTCGGCGGCTCTTTTTTGTAAGAGAGATTCGTTAACTTGCTGTTGTTTGCGTAATTTAACTACGGTGGGATGTTCGGGACGTAAATCCTTCTGTAGTCGCTCCAATTGGGTTTCCGTGTCCAAGATCTGCGCTCGGATACTGGCAATAATCGGGTCGGCACTAAGGGCCGAGGAGGTGTAAGCTTGATCGGGGGTTAAATCGAGTTGTTCACTCAGACTATTAATCTGTCCTTGAATGCCTTGCAGTTCTAGGCGAATTTCTCGCTGTTGCTGTTGACTACTGGTGATCGCGGTGAATAAACTCCCATCTTGAATCGCCAATAAATCTGAACCCTGGGTACTAATGTAGCGATAAAACTTTTCTTCGGCTCTGGTTAAATCTTTTTGGACTTCGTTAAGTCGGACACTGAGAGCTTCTATGCGGGCCCGTAACTGGGAAGTATTCAGCCAGCGACTGTATTCCACCATTTCCTTCATCAAGGTTTCGAGAATTAACTCCGCCTTGGACTGGGAGTCGGCCGTTAACTCTAAAAGTATTTCTTGGGGTTGGTCGGTTCCTGTAGATCGATTGCTATTATTTTTTTGTCCCTCCGCTTCACCGGGGAAGGTGATTTTCAAATCTCGATCGCGAATTTTAACGATCTGTTCCTGATTAAATTGCAGTTTTTTGGCGGCATTGACCAATACCCGGGGAGACAGCAGTAAATCGCGGTCAATAGCCCGCCCTTGTTCTTGCAGTTGGGTTCCTGTACTGGTAAAAGCTGGCGGCGGCACCCGGTAGGCCAATTGTCCCACCGCCCGATAAAAGGTGGGGGGTTTCTCAGGATCGGGTAGGAGAGCAAAGATCACAGAACCACCTAAACAGACGAGGAAGACGAATATTCCCACAAATTTGTTCTGATCTAGCGAGATGAGAAATCGTTTCACAATTGGTAGAGCCATAGCTTTTTAATATATTCCCAGATTCTTTACATTTTAGTGGTCAAGAGTGATTCTCGCCCTTGAAATCCTAGCTTATGAAGTTGTGTTAAGGAGTGAAGGGAGCAAGTTGCCCCTCAATTATTGGAAGTTATTGAATTGATTGCTAAGGTTGAGAATTGTATTGGTAAAATTGGCAATATCCCGAATGGGTTGGGTAATGATATTAAAAGCGGCGAAAATTTCCCCTAATAGGGTGCGGGTGACAATAATTACGTCTTGATCTTCTAAGGGAACATTTTGGGAGATATCTCCCCTAACTGCCGCTATCGGACTCAAAGTTTGACTAACAATTCCCCCTTTGGCACTATCAAAACGTAGCAGGGACACTTCATTGACATTAATCCGCAGGCGATCGGAAACCGGTAAACTAGCCACCACATCGAGGAAGGTACTGCCATTAGGAATCGAAACATTTCTCAGGGCAATTCCCGAAGGAACTAAGGGAGCTAAAACCCTGACAGTGATATTCTGCTGGGTGAGGGTGGTTCTCGCCACCAGTGTGCGATTATATCCCGTTTCTTGGCCCACTTCTAACTTGGAAACAATCACGGCATCGCCCCCTTGCAGACGCATATCTGGCAAGCGTTCCCCTTTAATTAAGGGAGTATAAAGGTCAAGTTTCTCCTCTAATACTGTACCATCGACTAAAACCCGACGGACAACGATCGAACGCAGATCGGCTCTGGGAGTGCCACCCCCCGCCGCCAAAAGTACCTGCGCTAGGGGAGTATTAGGAGCGATACTATAAAACCCCGGTCGCTGTACCTCTCCCAGAATGGTTAACTGGACGGGACGGGCAGTGGTTAAAACAGCAATCACTTCCGGTTCCTCCCGCAAGTATTTTCGCCCCAATTCGAGGCGGATTTTAGTTTGCACTTCGTCTAAAGTCAAGCCGAGCACCGGAATACGCCCTAAAATCGGCACCAGAAAATTACCATCGGGATCCACTGGCCCCGTGGAATTAAATTCGGGAAAATCGGGAACCGAGACAGTAATTTGATCGCCGATATCGAGTCGATAGGCCTGAATTTGTCGGGATTGGCGATTATTGGGAGAGTAAACCGGTGGACTGTAGCCGGTAGGGGGAATCGTGTTTTCAGGAAAGGTGAGATTAGGGGGTTGGGGGGGCAAAAATTCCAACCCGGCTCCGGGTTGAGTCTGGGGTATGGACAAAGGACCCTGGGCCTTGAGTCTCTCGGAGTCAATTACCCACAAGAACCCTGTCAGACTCAACCCTGATAAGGCTATGGCCCCAGTTCTGAATAAACTAACTGGCAAAAACTTGTTGAGCATTGGTGGAATCATCGAAAATTTGGGTCTGAAACCCCGCCGTTTTACGGCGGCTTTACCGTTAAATACTAGCGCATTTAGACGATATATTCTAGAATGTGAGGCATGGAAAAAGCCTATTCGTTTCGATTTTACCCCACACCAACACAAGAGTCGCTATTGCGGCGCACATTGGGCTGTGTAAGATTAGTTTACAATAAAGCTCTCCACGAACGAACACAAGCATGGTATGAAAGACAAGAAAGAGTAGGATATGCTGAAACTTCTTCAATGCTAACCGATTGGAAAAAACAAGAAGAATTAGAGTTTTTAAACGAAGTTAGCTGTGTACCCTTACAACAAGGGTTAAGACACCTACAAACAGCTTTTACTAATTTCCTTGCTGGTCGTACTAAGTATCCTAACTTTAAGAAAAAACATCAGGGAGGAAGTGCCGAATTTACCAAATCTGCTTTTAAATTTAAAGACAAACAAATCTATTTAGCTAAATGCACAGAACCCTTACCTATTCGATGGTCAAGACAAATACCAGACGGATGTGAACCAAGTACAGTAACAGTCAGATTACATCCTTCTGGACGTTGGCATATTTCAATTAGATTTGATGACCCAACGATTAAGCCTCTACCAGTAACAGATAAAGCCATTGGAATTGACTTAGGAATTAGTAGCCTCGTGATTAC
>NZ_JAPZSZ010000323.1:0-6065 GCF_027532095.1 Microcystis sp. LE19-195.1E | reverse complement strand
GCCCGAATGCTTCGCCCCTACAGGACGCGGGCCGATGAAGATGTAAGGTTTTGAAACATGATTCTCTCAAAATCTTGCACCTGTGGGAGCGAAAAAAGACCCTAAGACCCTTACCTAGTCTATATTTCACATTTATTCAGCAAACCCTAACTAGCGGTTTTTTCAGTATTCGGTTAAAAGTAAAGCTCGATCGAACTTTATACTAATACTAAATCCGTTGAGTAACGCACAGAAAACGGGTTTCTCGGAGAAACCCGTTTTCTACTCATGCACTCATGCAAAAAGGGGAATAAATAGGGTTTGCGGCAAAAAGTTTGTTGGTGGGGTTAGGAGTCGGTCGTCGGTCGTCGGTCGTCAGTAGCCGGTCGTTTCAGGCTTTCTTGCCCTCTCTTTTCGTACCAGTTTATGTACTACAAGAAGGATAATGCCAGGTTTTTGAAGGTCTTAATCCTATATTCGCAGCATGAACATCGGATTTTAACAGGTCAAAAGCCTTATTTTAAAAGGGTTTTACCATTATTCAGCAAGCCCTAAATAAATACAAGGGGTGTGACACCATTTCTAGCCCATTGAGAATCATGGCTTTTAAGACTTGTCCCGAACTAATTTTTTCTCTTTTATCAATACCTAGTTTTTCATTGATTACTTCGACTATTCCTATTTCATCAATTAGTCCTGCCACTATTCCTAAATGGTCTATATTTTTAATTTGTATTTCTGCTGAAGCAGACATTTCTTGTGTTTTTTTTCATGATCTCAGGTTTTGGTCGAGGAATTTCTGAGTATAAATACTCAGTTAGTCTTTTCCCTTGTTTGTAACTTTTTATGTTACAAACTGAAGTGCGGAATGTAAGTTTGAATGAATTGTGGGGACAGATTACCTGACTTGACAGTAAAACAACCCCACTCGCTTTTTGTTGCTCTACTTTGGGGTAGGATTCAAGAGCGCTGTTTAGGGATAAATGACTGTTCGTCGGCGATATTGTCTAGTTTTTGAGCGTTTTTTCCAGCTGGGCTACCCTTGCTTTCTGTTGCTTCAAATCGGCTAGTTGTTTTAGTAATTGTTCTCTTACTTCATAGCGATAGGCAAAAAAATGCTCACCTATCCCTAGGGTCGCTAGATACTCTTCTAGCAGACGGGGTTTGACCCAGGCAATCACCGCCAGTTGCCACCAGAAACGGAACCGCGTCGGTCGGACAATCCCCTGCCGCCAGAGCAAGGAACGGAACAATTGCCACTGTTGCCCATCTAATTTACGGTTCGATTTGCCGCGCCATCCCCCCATCATCATGAAATGGTTGAAGGTTCGTTTCAGGTAGTTAACAGGATCGTAGATTTCCCAGAAAGCGTCGATGTATTCTTCGGTAATCTCTTCCACCGGGCGAGTTGGCTCAAAGTTCATCATGGCTCCCTGATGGAAAGTGCCCATGCCATCCACCAGACGACCTTCCCGTTGCAGGCGATTCCACAGGGCGGTATTTTGCAGTGCCTGGAGCAGGCTAAACTGCCCCTGGGGAATACTCGCCTCCATAATAAAATCTTTGATCCGCTGCCCTGCGCCAGGTTTCTCATTGTCAAAACCGATAATGAAGCCAGACATAATCTGCAGCCCCATGCGGGTAATTTTGTGACAGGATTCGATCAGGGATTGGCGGGTGTTTTGAACCTTGTTAATGCCCATTAAGCTATCGGTATCTGGTGTCTCAATCCCCATAAACACCAGCATAAAGCCGGCCTTGACCATTAACTCGATCAGTTCACTGTCTTCGGCCAGATTAAGGGAAGCTTCCGTAATCAGTTTAAAGGGATACTGGTGTTGCTCCATCCAGGGGATCAACTCCCGCAGAAACACCTTGGCATTCCGCTTATTGCCAATGAAGTTGTCATCCACAACAAAAATGTAGCGCCTCCAGCCCAGTTGATATAACGTCTCCAACTCAGCCAACATTTGTTCTGGGGTTTTGGTGCGAGGTTTGCGGCCATAGAGGTTGATGATGTCACAAAATTCGCATTGAAAGGGGCAACCGCGAGAAAACTGCACGGTAATCGCCAGATAGGCATCCAGATCTAGTAGATCATAGCGGGCGATCGGTGTCATGGTTACATCGGGTTTCTCGCTGGCTCTAAAGACACCACTCGGTTCACCCCGCTCCAGGGCCGCCAGGAACAGCGGGATTGTCAGTTCGCCTTCATCCAGAATCAGGTAATCTGCCCCAGCTTTTTGGGCAACTTCTGGATAGGAGGTGGGGTAAGGCCCGCCCACAGCCACTTTTTTACCCAACTGCAACCCTTTGGCAATCAATTCTTGAAAGTCCTTTTTCTGAATGATCATGGCGGAGATGATTACCAAATCGCACCACTCCCAATCCGAAGCCGTTTCCAATCGGACATTGCGATCAACAAACCGGATTTCCCAATCCGATGGCAACAGGGCCGCCACCGTAATTAAACCCAGAGGCGGATTGGTTGCTCTCAAGCCGGCTAGATTTAAAGTCTCTTGATAGGACCAAAAGGAGTTGGGCATCAGCGGCCATAGTAATAGGGCTTTCATTCAGGTGTCTCCAATGAAGAAGCTATATGCTTTACATACTAGCCACAAAGCCCAAGTCGATCAAGACTGTTTTAACATCTTTTTTTACTAATAAATTAGTTCTAAATAAATCGTGAAAAAACCGCATTTTTTTCGAGATTAGCACAATTAAATGCACGATGCTTGCTAAAAACTCGTGTTTTCCCATTTTTATCAACGCACTGTAGGGGCTGTCTGCCTCTTTTGGGTATTTTTGGGTAGGTTCCCTAAAAAATGCTGATTCTGAAAAACCCTCTTAAAATTCGCAAGCACCGAATA
The DNA here is from genome assembly GCF_027532095.1 of Microcystis sp. LE19-195.1E. NCBI lineage: Bacteria > Bacillati > Cyanobacteriota > Cyanophyceae > Chroococcales > Microcystaceae > Microcystis > Microcystis sp. LE19-195.1E. The sequence continues at coordinate 3,216 of NZ_JAPZSZ010000323.1, read as the reverse complement.
GTAAGGGTTTCGTTTCAGTCCCTAGGAAGTCTGTTTTATCGGTAAAACACCAGTTACTAGACATCTCGACAATGACTATTTCTGGTCAGGTAAACATAAGCGTAATTACACTATTTTATACCGACTTGGACAAAAATTGTCTCCTATCAATTTTCGTCTTTATGACAAGCGGGAGGGAAAAACCAAGAACGATGACTTGAGAGAAATGGTCAGGGAGGTGATGGAATGGGGGTAGTCCCCTCATACATAACTGGGGACAGGTGGATTTGTGGTATTATTTGGGTGATCGGATAGTTGAGGTTCCTATCTCTTTAGATTTAAGCAATATTTCTGATGCCAAAATTGCCAAGAAATTTATCATGAATCAACTACCAGAAAATATAGTTTATGTCTCTTTAATTTGGGAAGATGAATAAATTAAATAACTTGTAATTATAGTCAGATTTATGACCAATATTAATTATATTCAGCCAGTTGTCTGATTAATTCTCCTCCCTTAGGAGAGGAACAATCTCGCAGATAGCCAGTCAATCATACTTGGGTGCGATTGTCTGGTTTTAACTAATTGCGGTAAAATTAACCTAAATTCTCTATCGGCAAATTCGATGACTTCCTTCACTACTTCCCTGGCTCTTTTAAGTCAATTTAAATTGGGAGATTTAAACCTAGAAAATCGTCTTGTGCTTGCCCCCATGACGCGAGCGCGAGCCGGAGAAAAACGTCTTGCTAATGAGATAATGGCCGAGTATTACCGGCAAAGGGCCAGCGCGGGATTAATGATTACGGAAGCGACGGTAATTTCTCCCCAAGCTAACGGTTGGCAAAATACCCCCGGTATCTACACCGATGAACAAGTGCAAGCATGGCAAATGGTGACAAAAATCGCCCAAAGAAAAGGAACACCACTGTTTTGTCAATTGTGGCACTGTGGTCGCGCTTCTCATTCTAGTTTTCAGGAAAATGGCGCTTTACCCGTTGCCCCTTCGGCAATTAAGATTAAGGGTGAGTTGCATACACCCATCGGCAAACAGCCCTACGAGACCCCTAGAGCCTTAGAAACCGAGGAAATCCCCACAATTGTCGCCGATTACCGCCAAGCCGCTCAGAGGGCAAAATTAGCGGGGTTTGATGGCATAGAAATTCACGGAGCTAATGGTTATTTAATCGATACTTTTCTACAATCGGCCACTAATCAGCGTCAGGATAAGTACGGTGGCAGTTTGGCAAATCGCTATCGTTTTTTACAGGAAGTAGTCGAGGCAATTTTAACTGTTTTTCCCAGTCATCGGGTGGGGGTGCGTCTGTCTCCCAATGGCGTTTATAATGACATGGGTTCCGAGGATTTTCGAGAAACTTTTCTCTATGTTGCCCAAAGATTAAATGAGTACAATTTAGCTTATTTGCATCTGCTAGATGGCTTGGCTTTTGGTTTTCATGAAAAGGGTCAACCGATGCTTTTATCCGAGTTTCGGGCTGTTTTTAATCGTGCTTTAATCGGCAATTGTGGTTATACAAAAGAAACTGCTGAAGCCGCTATTCAGTTGGGAGATGCGGATTTAATTGCTTTCGGTCGCCCCTATATCAGTAATCCCGATTTGGTGGAAAGATTCGCCAATAATTGGCCTCTTAATCCCGATGCTGAGATGAAAGATTGGTATTCTTTTGACAAGGAAGGTTATATCGATTTTCCCAGTTATAAACCCTAGTTAAGTAGCTGGTTATAATTAAATTAAAAATGGATTTTAGGTTTGATCCCCCCTGCCCCCCTTGATAAGGGGGGTGCCGATAGACGGGGGGATCTGAAAGTTTTTAATACCTACCTACTTAGGGTTTGCTGAATAAATGTGAAATGTAGGCAAAGTAAGGGTTTTGGGGCTTTTCTTCCGAAACAGGTGCAAGATTTTGAGAGAATCGTCGTTCAAAACCTTGCGTCTTCATCGGCCCGCGTTCTGTAGGGGCGAAGCATTCGGGCAATAACCTATCGGTGAAACCGGAGATTTTCTATCCGAATGCTTCGCCCGTACTTTTTCAGCAGACCCTACTTAGTATTAGATATGTGTAATTAATTGTGTCTAGCTACTTATCCATTATGTGCCAAAATTCAATAAGCGAGAGCGCCTTTTTCCCTAACCAAAAAGGAAGGCTTTTAAACCTTCCTTACCGCAGAATTGGTCATTTATTGCCGTTTGCGAGCCAATAAACCCAGAGAACCCACCGCTAATAAGCCTAAAAGGGTGCCTGGTTCGGGGGTTGTCTGTATCTGGGCAGGTTGAATAGTCCAGTTAGCAGGATCGATGTTACCTTCTACATTGGTCAAATTGACCTCGTAATAATAATTTGGGTCAGTATAGTAAACGCCATTGAACCCATTCACGTACCATTCTATAGGTGTTTGTGTAGAATTGGTTGAGACGACATTGACATTAGTATCATCATACCACTCAGAAGGAACAGCCGTTAACTGTCCTGAGGCATTGGTGACAAAGCTTCCTGTGCTAACACTCAACCCATCACCCCCATTAGGATTAAAGGTGGTAACGTGGGCTCCATTACCAAAGTTGAAGGTGACAGTCACAATGTCAGTGGCATTCCATGTTTGGCTCAACAGGGAAGTTCCCCCATTGTCAAGCTGATAGGTAATAACCGCAGTATCACCAGCAGTAACGTTATCGACAAGGAGTGAAGATGTGGGTGCTGCAACAGTACCCGTATAGGTAGCGGTAAAAATGGCAGCATGGGCGGGAATGGCACTGAAAACGGCACAAGTCACCGCCGGAAGGCAAAGGGCTTTTAGCAGTTGATTAGTCATTTTTGATCAATTGACAAGTTAATTTCATGGCTAATAATGGGGAAAAATTGATATTTATACCCCATAAATCATTGCTTAACAGCAATAAGCAGCCTCATTCTAGGGCGCGCGCGGGTGTGGTGGTGGGTTGTGGGGTGGGTTTTGGTGTTGGGGGGTTTTTGGGGGTTGGGGGGGGGGGGGGTGGTTGATAAAAAAATAATGACAAAAAAGGCCAAAAAATAAATAAAAAATAGGAAGAACAAAAACAAAAATAAGAAAATAGTTTATTATTTGTGTGAGATAAAAAAAAAACCATCAAAACTCACACGAAATATTAACAACACATACAATATTTCCCCTCTATCTTCTTTGAATTAATTCAACTCCCTATCAGCGAAGCGAATAACTACCGCTTTGACTCAGTGGAA
>NZ_JAPZSZ010000190.1:0-1618 GCF_027532095.1 Microcystis sp. LE19-195.1E | reverse complement strand
GATAGGGCATATCGGAAGCTGGTCGTCAGACCTAAACGCTTGGGGAGATTTAAGCTCTATTTTGGTTGGTAGAAATACCTGCTAAGACAACTTGAGTCAGTGAACCAAGAATCCCTCGCATAAGCGCGACGGGAGTGTCAACATTGACATTAACTTATCAAAGTCAATCCTTGAATGTTTCGGGGCTCTTGGATACTGGCTCTAGTGTTAATGTGTTGCCCTATGAAATGGGTTTAGCTTTAGGTGCAGTCTGGGAAAACCAAAGGCTATCTCTGCCATTAGGAGGTAATTTAGCTAGATTTGAAGCTCGTGCATTGGTTGTTAAAGCTACTGTTGAGCAATTCCCCACCGTAGATTTAGCCTTTGCTTGGACACAAGATAAATATGCGCCGCTAATACTAGGACAGATGAACTTCTTTCTTGCCTTTGATGTCTGTTTTTACAGATACGACTTAGCATTCGAGATTAGTCAAAAATAGTTTGACTGGAGAAAAAATATGTGCGTTACATTTCATTAACTAAGCAACCAGCGATCGCAGTTTCGCCTCAAGCGATCGCCCTATGAAAAGAGATTAATTTGTCTAAAGATTTGCTAAACTGAGGACAATAATCGCTTATTTTCAAGGTGTTAACTAAATGTGGTGGCAAAGTTCTCGGTTAGACCGTATTGAAGCCAGTCTAGAGGCAAGTCAGCAGCGAATAGAGCGAATAGAAAGCAATATTGACAGATTAGCAGAAATTAGTGAGGCAACGAATCGGCGTATTGATCGGTTTGTGGAGGCTACTGCTCAACAAATGGAGGAATCTAAGGCTCGTATTGACCAACTGCAACAAGGGATGGAACAGCTTCAGCGTGCAGTTGGCTATTTTTTAAGTCAGGACGGTAACTAACGATCGCCTTTTCAAAAATCAAAAAACCCCGTTAGCTTACAATCACTTGCTTCAATGAATGAGCATGGTACTACGGCTAGAGAAAAAAGAGGTGCGTTACATTTCATTAACTACCAGAGCGGCGTACTGCTACGCAGTGCCTTCGGCATCGCACTCAACCAACTAACTTGATACGGTCGGTGTGCAAGCGGATTGTTATGCAGCAGTCAGTTTCTTTCAAGAGTAACATCATTTTCCAATGGTGCAGCAAGTGTAATTATTAATTCTCCATGTCCTGTGCCATAGTCATAAGGCTCTAACTCTATATATTTGCCACGACCTTCTATGGCAAAGTGGTGAATAACTCGTGGCTTATGTATTAGTAATTCAACCGAAACATCTAAATGAATTTTGGCAATATCATCACCGTTCACGAGCAACTGGTTTTCGGGAAGTACCATCGTTATCTGAAATTGTATTGGGTATGCTCCTGGATCTAGCTTCGTGGTATCAATTTGCTTCAATGCCTCATCAAAGCCTTGGTTTGACTCTTCACCTAAAAATTCGTACAGATCTATCTCATTTCCATTGAAGATAGCTTTTGCTGTTGATAAGCTAAAACGCACTTAAACCACCTAAAATAGAAATAGTAATTTTAGAAAAATCCTACTTATGCCAGCCAAAGATTTCCTAGACTTAGAAGAAAAGAAAAACTTACAAAAAGCTCTTAAAGAAGAAGAAAGAGCAG
>NZ_JAPZSZ010000130.1:0-2231 GCF_027532095.1 Microcystis sp. LE19-195.1E | reverse complement strand
GTAGCGGTAAATCCACAATACACTAGCCAACAATGTTCTGATTGTGGCAATATCGTCAAGAAAACATTATCTGTAAGAACACATATTTGTTCTTGTGGGTGTGTCTTGGATAGAGACGAAAACGCCGCTATAAACATTCTCGCACGGGCAAATACTGTCGGGCGGACAGAAATTCAAGCCCTCGGACAGACTACCCACTGTCTATTAGGTGAAAGCTTAGTAGATAAGGTAACTGGATGAACAGGGAATCCCGAAGCGCTTAGTGCGATGGGAGCGTCAATATCCTATCTCGATCCGCTTCCCCTTGGCTGAAGGGAATTTTTAGAATCTCTTTCGATTTTGCGACCGATCCCCTTGTTAATCTAATACGATAAAAAGACTCTCTTTGGCCAAAAGCTCGATTTTTTGGCCAGCAAATCGGAATTATGGGGGCAAAGTTCCTAAAAACCTGTCCTTGATTCCCGCAATCCCTGTACCCTATCACTACCAGAACATGATTTTATCTTTCTTGGAGACAAATAAAATTTCTGACGATAATACACCTTGGTGGCTGAAAATTACCTCCCTTTCCCCCCACTGTATTTACTATTTTGGTCCCTTTGCTTCTTTTGAGGAAGCACAACAGCATCAGGGGGGTTATCTACAAGATATAGAGTCCGAAGGAGCGCAAGGAATCAGTCTTTCGATCGAGCGGAGTAATCCCCGTTATTTGACCGTTTTTGACGATGGAAATCAGGATCTAGCTAAAACTTTGACTTCCCATGCTCGAACCTTTTCTCGCTTTATTTCTTAAGTCTCCCTGTCCTCTTTGTCAACGGCAGAGCGAGCGAGAGCTTTGCCGTGATTGTGGGCGACAATTACAGTCCTATCGTCAGAATAACCCGCTTTTTCTCTGGCGTGGTTCTATTCCCCTGTTTATCTGGGGACGATATGAAGGTAAATTAAAACAGGCGATCGCTAAAATGAAATATGATCGCCATCCCGCTCTCGGCTCTTTGCTAGGCAGTTGCATGGGGGAAACTTGGCTCCTTCGTCCTCCCCTCACCGATAAACGTTTGACGGTGATTCCTATCCCTCTCCATCCAGAAAGATTAAGGGAAAGGGGTTTTAATCAAGCAGAAGTCATTGGCGAGGGTTTTTGTCGTTTAACCGGTTATCCTCTGGCTAGTCGCGGATTAATTCGGATTAAGAACACGGCAGCCTTATTTAGTCTGGCAGCCGAGGAAAGAAAAAAGACGATGCAAGCGGCTTTTCAACTGGGGAAAAATTTACCGAAATCAGTGCCGATTCTCTTAATTGATGATATTTATACCACGGGAACCACGATTGAGGAGGCTGTGCAGGTTTTACAAACAGAGGGGTATCGGGTAGTCGGTGCGATCGCTCTTGCCAGTTCCAAAATTAGCTAAAATGCCCAGACGGAATCGGTCTAGGCATTTTAGGATTTTAAATTAAGTCCGTTTGATCTTGTCGTATTGACTGATGAAAATCAAACCGATAGTAGCAGGGATCAGGACGATAGCCGCACCTAAAACAAGGCTCCAGAGAAAGTTAGCTAAAGAGGGTGTCATGATAGATAAATCCTTTGTCATATTTTCAAAGACTTAGTTTTTTATCTTATCACCTTGGGCGAGAAGACCTCCAGTTCCACGACCAGATAGATGCGATCGCAGGTTTTATATGTCTTCAATCCCTCAAGATAAAGTCTCCCTTGACTTCTCAAGGGGATAGGGATGTTTGACAATAGGTGATAGTTACAAAACTTTAAACTAGATTGGCAAAGATTTTTATGGCTACTGACGATCGCAAACGGCGCATTCTCGATCATCTCTCCAGAAGTACCAGTGGTGCTGACTATATTCCCAAAAAACCGCTGCCAATTGTGGAAACTCCTCCGGTGGCAGCGGAACCCGTGGCAGCGCCGCCGCCAGTAACTCCTTCACCGGAATTAACTGCTAAAGAGCGCAAAAGAAAGATAATGTCCCATCTTTCCATGAGTAGCGAAGATTTTGGCGAAATTACTAGCACTGCCCCCGAAGAAAAGCGTAAACGCCAAATTAATGACCATCTGCGCCAAAGCCAAGGATAAATAGGGTCTGCTGAAAAAGTTTGTTGGTGGGGGCAGGGTGTGGGGTGTGGGGTGTGGGGTGTAGGGTTTTACCGATTTTGAGGTAGTCAGTTACCTAATTTTCAGGGAAAAAGTACCTGAATTTTACCCCCGATCCCTCCAA
>NZ_JAPZSZ010000267.1:0-37037 GCF_027532095.1 Microcystis sp. LE19-195.1E | reverse complement strand
CAAACCGCCGACACCATCGGTCAAAGCATGGGGGCATCGCGGCTGGGGTTGTCTCTTTCATCGCCGATTTTTCAACGTAAAGTGCTTACTCTTTAACGATTATACTCGATTTGATCTTTATTTGGCGTTTAAGTCCCACTAGGTAGAGGTTGGCTCCTTCGAGGTTGGCTCGGTTGAGGTTGGCTCCGTTGAGGTTGGCTCCCCTCAAATTTGTCCAACTTAAATCAAGAATTTTAATTTTATTAGAGTCATTTGTTTCAGCCAAATTATCCCCAGCTTGGTCATTCTCAACTTTACGCCGCCCGATTACCGTTAAAGCGGCCTGAACTGGAATACTCACGGAAGGGAGCTTTTCTAGGGCCTTCTGTCTTGCCGCCGGCTCCAGTTGTTGAATATTCGAGGGAATGGGGGAATTTTTACGAATGTAGGAAGTCAGCACTTCCATAATTGTCCATTGATCTTTGGGGGAATCTTTGGCAATTCGCTCTAGGGAATAAATGCCGCCAATTACCACCTCCTCTTTATTATTACCGATTTGCTCGACAGCTTTCGAGAAGCGCTCGGTAATCAGACGTTCCTGAGTCAGTCGCATTTCCGCTTGAGAATTGCGATAATTGACAAAAAGTCCGATTCCTGCCGAAAGGGTAGCAATTAATCCCAAGGCAGAAATAATCGTTTTGACCACATCAATGGCAAAGGTGCGGCTGTCTTTGTCTTCACGGGCAAAAAGCCCCGGTATTTGCTGAAATAGCCAGAAGGGAAAGATTAGCAGTTTCCAAGCAACTCTGACAAGAGACTGGAGCGATAGCAACAATCTTTTAATTAGCCTTTTTCCCCAGCGATAGGGCATCTTTAGATTCCAAGCAAGAATCGCTCTGGGATGTTGGCTAAAATATTCTTTCGCTTGCTGCCAGTCATCTATCTCATTGCCTTCTTTACCCGATGCCAGCCGTTTTTGATAAAACTCGTAAGCCTTGATCTGGTGCAATTCTAAAGGAATTCGTGGTGATTTTTTCGGAACCATGTAGCGTTTTCCCCACCAATAGATGGATTTTGCCAAGGGACTGAGGGACTGACAAAACTGTTTTCGAGGTTGGTTGAAAGAGAGTAAAATCCAACCATTAAAGTTTATCTGTTAATCGAGTAATCGGCTCTCTCGGCTGCTGTGTGATCAACAGGATCGATCATCGAGATTGTCGGTATAGACTAGAGCCTAACGTCAACCTTTGATCAAGCTGTTGCGATACAATCCAGCAAGGACAAGAGAGCCTATTTACAGAATCGATCGCTTTAAGTAGGGCTTGCTGAATAAATCTAAAAACCTTGTTGGATCAGACTTTTAGACTTTTTTTCCCTCAAAAAGTGCCAGCCGTTGCGGGGATCGGGGGGAAAATCCCTGGACTTTTTCCCTGAAAATTAGGTAACTGACCACCTGAAAATAGGTAAAACCCCACACCCCACACCCCACACCCCACACCCTGCCCCTAGGAAAAGCTTTTTCAGCAAACCCTAAGTGGTGTACTCAGCGTTAATTTTGACGTAATCGTAACTAAGATCGCAACCCCAGGCCGTACCTGTTCCTGAACCGTTACCGATACAGATAGACATTAAAACGGTATCTTCTCGTAAATAAGCCCCGCTTGCTGCCGCTTTCAGGTAATTACTGGCACTAGCTCGATCGAACGCCAGAGGTTGACCATTTTCCATCATCACGAAGTCGCCTAACTTGATTTGCAGGTCTTCTTGATGGAAGACTACCCCGGCCCGGCCCGCGGCCGCCGCAATTCGTCCCCAGTTAGGATCTCGACCGAAAACCGCCGATTTTACTAAGGAAGAACCGGCAATGGTGCGAGCAATCTGACGAGCGGACTGATCATCGGCCGCCCCCGAAACCCGCACTTCTATTAAACAGGTGGCTCCTTCCCCATCCCGGGCGATCGCTTTAGCCAGGTATTGACAAACTTCCGTTAACATGGCCTCTAACTTTTGGGCATCCCGGCCCATTTCTGTGATCGCCGTGGTGCGCGATTGACCGTTAGCCAAGGCGATCAGACTGTCATTGGTACTGGTGTCCCCATCCACCGTAATCTGATTAAAACTTTTATTAGCCGCCCGACTTAACATATTTTGCCAGAGAACCGTCGATACTGCGGCATCACAGGTAATAAAGGAGAGCATCGTCGCCATATTCGGGTGAATCATCCCCGATCCCTTGGCAATTCCCCCAATTGTGACCGGACGACCATCGATAGTGGTTTGCAAGGCGATCGATTTGGGGACTAGATCCGTGGTCATAATCGCCCGGGCCGTGCTTTCGCCACCATTTTCCGACAATAAACCTGCTAAGGTCGGTAAAGCGGCGGTTAACGCATCCATGCGAATCCGTTGCCCGATGACTCCTGTAGAAGCCAGCAAAATTGCATCGGCGGGAATCCCTAAAACTTGGCTCAAGGCGGCGGCACTATCGAGAGCATCTTGCCATCCGGCTTCCCCCGTGGCGGCGTTTGCTTGGCCGGCATTACACAAAATCGCCCTGGCGCTGGCTTTAGTTTGGAGGCGTTGACGGCAATAATCGACGCAAGCGGCGCGCACTTGACTGGTGGTAAAGACTCCGGCGGCGATCGCTTCTGTTTCCGAGACAATTAGGGCTAAATCGGGCAAACCGGACGGTTTTAGCCCCGCGGCCATCCCTGCGGATTTAAATCCTTTTGGGGCGGTGATCCCCCCCTCTATTTCCTGCCAATCGGCCATTTTCTCCCGTCTCCTACTCAAATTCGACGATCGATTATAGCAAGTAAAAAGCCAAAAAGTAGCAAAGGGTTTGACCGTTGCGGGTTGGGGAGAGGGGAGTGGGGAGCATAAATAAAAATAATCCAGGAGTCTCGGAGTCTCCTGTGTTCTGATTAGGCTGTCTCTTGGGCAGCGGCTAATTCTGCCAGTTTTTCCTGTTGATCCTTGGCGATACAGGATTGGATCACCTCTTCGATATCGCCGTCTAAAATGCGATCGAGGGAAAAATTCTGATTTAAGCGATGATCGGTGAGACGATTATCCTTATAGTTATAGGTGCGAATTTTTTCCGAACGGGAACCAGTTCCCACCTGAGAGCGTCGCATGGAACTGACCGCTTCCTGTTGTTCCTGTAACTTCATATCGTACAGTTTCGCCCGGAGAATCTGCATAGCTCGTTCCCGGTTTTGCAATTGCGATCGCTCCTCGGTACAAAAAACTCGGATTCCCGTGGGTTTATGGATTAAATCGACGGCAGTTTCCACTTTATTGACATTTTGACCGCCTGCACCCCCAGATCTAGCCGTGGTTAACTCAATATCCTTGGGATCGATATGCACTTCCACATCGTCCACTTCTGGCATAATCGCCACGGTAGCGGTGGAAGTGTGGACGCGACCACTGGCTTCCGTCAGAGGAACCCGCTGCACCCGATGGACTCCCGCCTCAAATTTCAGCTTACTATAGACGTTATCGCCTTTAATCTCTAAAATTGCCTCTTTAAATCCTCCCATATCCGCCGGAGATTCACTCAAAAGGCTAACTTTCCAGTTTTGAGTTTCGGCATATTTTGAGTACAAACGCACTAAATCCCCCGCCCAAATACTGGCCTCATCACCTCCGGTCCCGGCGCGAATTTCCAGCATGATATTCTTTTCATCGAGGGGATCCCGGGGCAGCAGCAGAATGGTTAATTGGTCTTCCAAAGTGGCGATTTTTTCCTCTAATTCTGCCACTTCTAGGGCGGCCATTTCCCTTAATTCGGGATCGCCAGCGGATTCTTTGAAGATTTGTTTCGCACCGATTAAATCCTCTTGACTTTTTTGCCAAATTTCGTAGGTGTTGACCGTTTCCTCTAGGGAAGCGCGGGATTTGGCCAGACGATGCAATTCACCCGGATTACTGGTGACATCGGGATCCGCTAGACGACGGGTTAATTCTTTGTAGGTCTGTTCTACAGATTGCAGTTTGTCTAGTAAATAACTTTCAGCCATAATCGATAGCCATAAATAGGGTTAAACGGGGTTAATTGGAAGATAACCCGCAAATTCACTGGATTAGAAGCGTCTAACAGATAATAGAGACGCAATCCTTTTAATTGTCTTAATTTTCTTGGTTTGGGGTTCTTCGAGATCGGAAAAATCCCGCCCAACTGCTGACAGTCAGTCAGTTTTGCTAATACTTAGAAATATTTTTGGGCCAGCAAGCGGCAAGGGAAGACATTTTTTTCTTAACCAGATTATTCCTATATCTGAAACTATCATTTTTTGGCCGGTTTGAGCAAGTAATCTTAAATTCTGTTTAAAAGTGGGGAAGTGGGGAAGTGGGGAAGTGGGGGATTGGGGGATTGGGGGATTGGGGAAGTGGGGAAGTGGCGAGCTTTTTTGCTGTGATCAGTAAACGGTAAAGAGTAATCAGCGAACTGAAAACTCAACTCTGATCACTGATAACTGATCACTGATAACTGATCACTGAATACTAAACCTGCTGGAAAGGGGGACAAAAAATGCTAGGATTGCCACAGCACAGAGAAAAGTGAAAGAAAGGAATATAGCTTTACATGGAAGAGTTTGACAAGTCAATATCCTTTGATGGCAGGGATATTCGACTAAAAATAGGGCTTTTAGCCCCCCAAGCTGGCGGTAGTGTTCTGATCCAATCGGGAGAAACGGCGGTTTTAGTGACAGCAACCACAGCCAAAGCCAGAGAAGGAGTAGATTTCCTGCCCTTAACCGTTGATTACGAAGAAAGATTATACGCCGCTGGGCGCATCCCGGGAGGATTTTTGCGTCGTGAAGGTCGTCCCCCGGAAAAAGCGATTCTGACCGGTCGTTTGATCGATCGCCCCCTGCGGCCTCTATTCCCCAGTTGGCTGCGGGATGATATTCAAGTGGTCGCTACGACCCTCTCAATGGACGAGGAAGTCCCCCCGGATGTTTTGGCCGTTACCGGAGCCTCCGTGGCGGTTCTGTTGGCAGGGATTCCCTTCCAAGGACCGATGGCAGCGGTGCGCGTCGGTTTATTAGGGGATGAATTTATCATCAATCCCACCTACAAGGAAATCCATAACGGAGAATTGGATCTAGTGGTGGCCGGTAGTCCCGAAGGGGTGGTGATGATCGAAGCGGGAGCTAATCAGTTACCAGAACGGGATATTATTGAGGCGATCGATTTTGGTTATGAAGCGGTCCGCGACCTGATCACCGCTCAACGGGAATTGATCGATCAGTTGGGTATTCCCCTCGTGACCCGAGAAGCGCCGGCAGTAAACGAAACCGTGCATAATTTCCTGAAAGAACAAGCTAAAGAGGAAATTAAACAGATTCTCTCTCAGTTTACCCTCAGCAAAACCGAACGGGATGAGAAATTAGCGGCGATCGAAAATCGGATCAAGGAAACTATAACCGCTCTCCCCGATGAAGACCCCTTAAAAGCTCCAACCCTGGAAGAACCGAAGTTAATCGGTAATCTCTTTAAGGATCTGACCAAAAAACTGATGCGCGCCCAAATTATTGAGGATGGGGTGCGGGTTGATGGTCGCCAACTGGACGAAGTACGCCCGATTTCTTGCCTGGTGGGAGTTTTACCCCGCCGGGTTCACGGTAGCGGCCTGTTTAATCGCGGTTTAACCCAGGTGCTTTCGATCGCCACCCTGGGCACCCCCGGTGATGCTCAGGATTTGGGCGACGATCTCCATCCCGAAGACGAAAAACGCTATCTTCATCACTACAATTTCCCACCCTTTTCCGTCGGTGAAACCCGTCCCATGCGTTCTCCCGGCCGTCGAGAAATTGGTCACGGTGCTTTAGCGGAAAGGGCGATCGTACCTGTCCTTCCCCCCCAGGAGGAATTTCCCTATGTGCTGCGGGTAGTGTCGGAAGTCCTCTCTTCTAATGGTTCCACCTCCATGGGTTCCGTGTGCGGTTCTACCCTGGCGCTGATGGATGCCGGTGTTCCCCTGAAAAAACCCGTTAGCGGTGCGGCCATGGGTTTAATTAAAGAAGGGGAAGAAGTGCGGATTTTGACCGATATCCAGGGTATCGAGGATTTTCTGGGAGATATGGACTTTAAGGTGGCTGGCACTGATTCTGGCATCACCGCTCTCCAGATGGATATGAAAATCCCCGGTTTAAGCATGGAAGTGGTGGCCAAGGCGATCGAACAAGCTTTACCGGCCCGCAAACATATCCTAGAGAAGATGTTAGCGACCCTAGAAAAACCGCGCACGGAATTATCTCCCCACGCACCCCGGTTATTGACGATCAAGATCGATCCAGATCTGATCGGGTTAGTAATCGGGCCGGGTGGTAAGACGGTTAAAGGGATTACTGAACAGACTGGCACGAAAATCGATATCGATGACGATGGTACTGTCACCATTTCCTCCACCGATGGGGAACAGGCCGAAAAAGCTAAACGACTGATCTACAATATGACCCGCAAACTCAATGAGGGTGAGGTTTATCTCGGTCGCGTGACTCGCATTATCCAAATCGGCGCTTTTGTGGAAGTTTTGCCAGGGAAAGAGGGAATGATCCATATTTCCCAATTGGCCGAGGGACGTGTCGGTAAGGTCGAGGATGAAGTGGCCGTGGGGGATGAGGTGTTAGTCAAGGTACGGGAGATCGATAGTAAAGGTCGTCTCAATCTCACCCGTCTCGGTATTCATCCCGATGAGGCCGCCGCTGCCCGTAAAGCTGCTACTGTAGTCTAGGTAAATTTTTTGTTCATGTTTAACTCTCGATCGCTCGATCGAGGGTTTTTTTATCGCTAAAATTGCTTAAAAACAGCAATAGAGACGCAAAAACCACGCCTCTATCCCGGTATTTTCCCTAGATATTGTTTCTGACTACCAGCTAGACTTGACCACACCGGGTAAAAGACCTTGGTGGGCCCATTCCCGTAAAACGTTGCGGGATAAACCAAAATCGCGATAGTATCCTCTCGGTCTGCCGGTCGTTAAACAACGGTTGCGGTGACGACTGGGAGCGCTATTGCGGGGTAATTCCTGTAATTTTTGGTGAATTGCCAGTTTTTCTTCAAAATCTTCGGCGGTGCGGAATTGTTCTTTTAGTTCCGTCCGTTTAGCTTCGTATTTTTGTCTGAGACGATCGCGTTTTTTCTCGCGTTCTACCATCGATTTTTTTGCCATGGGGTTTCTCGAAAAAGATTTAACCTGTAAAGACAGCATTTCCCATTATAACCTGAATCTCTCCTTGGCCGTTAGATGATAATTCTACCCGCTTCCTAACACCGGTGACAAAAGCAACATTTGTTGATATTAATTCTTAAAGTCCTAGTTGAAAATTTTCTATGTCTGAACCGCCTCAATTTCTCCAACAACGTCTTTTTTATCAAGGTCGCGTCTTTCAGTTTGAAGTCTCGAAACTGCGTTTACCTAACGGTGTCGAGGGAGAATGGGAATGTGTCCGTCATCCAGGGGGCGCTTTAGCAGTTCCGATCACCAAGGAAGGTCAATTGGTTTTAGTACGTCAGTATCGATTTAGTTTGCAAGCTCGAATTCTGGAATTTCCCGCCGGAACGATCGATGAAGGAGAAGACCCTGCTACGACGGTAAAACGAGAATTAGAGGAAGAAGCGGGCTATCGGGCGCACAATTGGCAATCTTTGGGTAAATTTGCCCTGGCACCCGGTTATTCCGATGAATACATCTATGCTTTTCTAGCCCAGGATCTGGAAAAATTAAGCTTGCCCCCCGCTCAAGATGTCGATGAAGATCTAGAAGTGGTTTTGATGAGTTTTGAGGAAATGGAATCAGCGATCGCAGGGGGAGAATCGATCGATGCTAAAACTATTACTAGCTTCTATCTGGCCCGTTTAGCCCTTAATTAATCTTTTCAATCACCGCTTGTCCTAGTTGAATCAACTCAAAACCGATAAAAAGGCTTAAAATCACGGTGACAGCCTGATTAAGCAGGGGTATATTGCCTTTGCCTAGAGCAGAAGCGACGAATTTGACCACAACTAAAACGAGAGCGCTAACAACGGCGATTTTGACGGCTATCATAGATTAATTTTTCCTCACGGTTAACCGAAGTATACTATTTCTACACTTTTTCTTGCCAGTTTCATCTTCGGCTTGATACAAAATGTAGCATTTTGGTGGAGAGCGCTCCTGTCATTGCCAAAAATGCACAGGTTTTTGTTAAGAAATGTAAAATGTAGTTAGATTTATT
This sequence comes from Microcystis sp. LE19-195.1E, assembly GCF_027532095.1. NCBI lineage: Bacteria > Bacillati > Cyanobacteriota > Cyanophyceae > Chroococcales > Microcystaceae > Microcystis > Microcystis sp. LE19-195.1E. The sequence continues at coordinate 28,830 of NZ_JAPZSZ010000267.1, read as the reverse complement.
TGCTCAGAAGGGGATTTATGTCTAACCGAGAATCGATTTTTCCGTTACCTCAAAAACCAGCATATTTCTCCGTATTAAAATCGATTTTATCGATAATGTCAGTTATTTTAATTATGTTAGCAGTGATCGGCGGGCTAATGATGGTCAGTTTATCATTATGTTGGCCAGAACACAATATTGATCGATTAATACTTGGCTTAGTAGAAGATTTTTTTAATCCATTTGCTTGGATTAAAGTTCCCACGGTTGCTCATAGCTATCAATTATTATTACCCACGGTTATCCTGCTAATTTTTACGCAGTTAATCATTTTCTTGTCTCCGCGTCCGCAAGTTTGGTCAAGATTAGTCATTATTTCTATCACTCTAGCTATCACCCTGCGCTATCTACTCTGGAGAATTCTGGCCACCTTAAATCTTTCCACCCCTCTCAATGGCTTTTTTAGTTTACTACTTTTAGTCCTTGAGATGATGGTTTTAAGTAGTAGCATGATTCAGTTAGTTTTAGTCTTAACCACAAAAGATAGACGCAAAGAAGCTGATTTTTATAGTCAAGCAGTGATCAATAAACAATATTTGCCCACGGTAGATATCTTGATTCCCACCTATAATGAGCCAGCCTTCATCTTAAAAAGAACTATTATTGGTTGTCAAGCCCTTAATTATCCTCATAAAAATATTTATATTCTCGATGATAACCAGAGGTCAGAAATTGATCAATTGGCAGAAAAATTAAATTGTCATTATCTGACTCGTGAGGATAGAAAAAACGCTAAAGCAGGCAATTTAAACCATGCTCTCAGACAAACTCAAGGGGAATTAGTGGTAGTTTTTGACGCAGATTTTATCCCTTGTAGTAACTTTTTAGAAAGAACTGTTGGCTGGTTTCAAAACTCCAAAATTGCCCTAGTGCAAACGCCCCAAAGCTTTTATAATGCCGATCCTATCGCCCATAACTTAGGTTTAGAAAATATCGTTACTCCCGACGAAGAATTATTTTATCGTCATATCCAACCGGCTAAAGATGGGGTGGGTAGTCCTGTCTGTGCTGGCACTTCTTTTATTGTCAGAAGAAAAGCATTAGAAGAAGTGGACTACTTCAATACAGAATCTATTAGTGAAGACTATTTCACTGGGATTGCTATCTCTGCCAAAGGTTATGAAGTTATTTACTTAAATGAAAAACTCAGCGCTGGTTTATCTGCCGAAAGTTTATCCGCTTATTTACGGCAAAGATTGCGCTGGGCAAGGGGAACTTTACAGGCCTTTTTTATCAAAGCTAATCCCCTAAAAATTGCGGGATTAACTCTCCCTCAAAGATTGGCAAACTTAGAAGGAATATTATCTTGGTTTTCTCCCTTAGCTCGTTTATTTTCTCTCCTTATTCCTCTCCTTTATACCTTTGGTTATATCGTACCTTTGAACATTACCATCCATGAGACAATCTATATATTTTTACCCTACATGATGCTGCAGTTAGCCACTTATCACTGGTTAAATTCTCGCTCGCGCTCCATTATTTTTTCTGAGGTACTATCGATGATTATTTGTGTACCTACAGCCCTAACAGTTCTCCATGTTCTTTGGAAACCCTTTGACAAGGGATTTCAGGTGACACCGAAGGGAATTGCTCGTAAAAATTATCAATATAATTGGCGTTTATCCTACCCATTGCTGTTTTTTCTCACCATTACTTTAATTAGTATTTTCTTTAATTTGCACCATCACAATTATCAAGCAAGTCCCCTAAATTTTGGCTTGATTTTGGCTATATATAATGTGGTTATTATCATCACTGCTTTAGTGGCTTTATTGGAAGCTCCCCTCACCCTAGAAACTCAATACCAAGTGCTAGAATATCCTGTTAACTTGATAACAGAATCGGATATAATTATGCAGGGCAATCTGAAAAAACTTTCAGAAATAGGAGCAGAAATTCACCTGAGGGAACCCATCTACTCAGAACAATTACTCCTAGATATTTTAGGCGAAGACTTGCGCTTATCTGCTCATATAGTCAATCTAGAAAAACGAGGAAAAATCTGGCAAGCAACCCTTAAATTCCAGCCACTTACCCTATCAGACCAGAGAAAACTAATTACTTTTTTATTCTGTCGTCCCCAGCGCTGGCCCCTGAAAAATACGGCAGGAGAATTACAATCCCTTTGGTTGTTAATTATCAGCTTTTTTCGGGGTATAGGCTTGATTTGTCGGGCAATTCTGAATCGAAAAACAGCCCTTTAGTTCAGTCAAAAATCGAAAATACTTATCGAAAAATTAATGACTGATTATCGTATCAACTGGCTTTTGTCTGTGATTTTACTCCCATGGCTATTCCTGTATTATCACAGTTGTCACTTGAGCAAAACTTGATCAGTAGTTAGGTGTTAAAAACTGTCAGATACCCCGCTTAATAAGGGAGAATCTGCCCCCCCTTATCAAGGGTGGCAGGGGGTATCCATCTTCAATTTAATTATAACCAGCTATTTATTATTATAATAGAAGTAACCATTCTTAGATGAACTGGCTTATGAACAATCGTTTATGTCTTCACCTGATGGCTAATAAGGAAAAAGGGTTTGCCTTGCCTCTTGCCGTGTTAATTGGACTTATCCTGATGGTGACAGGAATGACTATGATCATGCGCGCCCAAGGAGACCAATCGAAAGTAATTGCCCAAAAAGCCCGGGCTGATAGTTTAACAAGTTCCGAAGTGGGGCTGGCTCGCGTGCAGGATCTACTCAATAGTGTTCGAGTTATGGCGACGGTTGATAGGAATTGTACTTCCGGCGATTGTTGGCAGAACGCCGAAGTGGTTGCTAATCCCAGTACCGATTTACAAAAACATTTAAAAAAATTAGTCGACGCCGCCCCCTCCTGTAGTAATCCCAACGATGCTGATACCTTGAAGGCAAAAATCCGTGAATTAAGAGATTTGAGCGCAGATAAATGGGTTGATCTCGGTAATAATCGTTATTATCGCGTGGTTGGATACGATTATCGTACTGGCATGGGAGTTCTCACCCTCGAAGGACGTTCTCGCAAAAGTCCCGAAAAAGACCTAACTAACATTGCTATCAATAGAGATAGTGACGACAATGCCGCCTCCCGTAACCGCGTGGTGGTAACTATCCCTATTCTTGATGCCCCTCCCCTCGCATTTAACCGCACCACGGTCCCAGCTTTATGGATAAGTGAGGGAACGGCGGACAATGGTGCTAATGGTGCTAAATTTCAAGGGGATGTGGTGGAGGAGGTGGAGTGGCCAGGATGCAATATTAACCAAGATAAGATTCAACAACCCACCACTGCACCCAATCCCCCCTACACAGCACAATTTGTCGGTGTGTTTTTCCCCAATTTACCGCCGACTCCCACCGGCCTTCCCTCTGGTCAGAACATTCCGCTACTTAATACTTCTCAAACTTTTCCCAGAAAAAATGCGGATGGCGCGATTATTGATACCCCTTCTACCCGCACGATTGACGGTAAAAGCGTACAGGTGTACGAGTATATCGTTAATAATATCAACTTGAGTGGTAGCGATAAGATTACCATTGAGCCGGGGCAACGGGTAGCTTTCTATGTTAAAGGTAATATTAACGGTGCGATCGAACACAACTGCAGCAGCGTTAGCCCACCCACGGTTTGTAAATCGGGCAATCTACAAATTTATGCCGATAATGGATTAGGTTCCGCCAATCCGCAAATTTGTCTGAAAGGAACCCAAACACTACAAGCGTTTATCTTTGCTCCTGACTATTCCCTCGGTAAAACCGATAATGGTACTTTTATCGGTGCTGCCTGGGGTAAAAATTGGGGCGAAATTACAGACTGTCCCTCAAGTATCGGTGCTGTGGCTGTTACCCAAGGGGTAGAATGGGCTGAATTAAGCCCAAACCTGAAACCCGAATTTCCCCAACTTGATAAGATTGCCAATTGGTGTGAGGAACCCATCGATACCGATGCGGGTAGATCTGCGTGTGCACCAACTCCTTCACCCTCTCCCTCTCCCAGTCCCTAAAAAAGTTTAACTTATCGGGTTGGTGGGGGGGGTTGAGGATTTCGGTTCAGGACAGGTTTTATTGGCGAAATCACAGCGATAAATTGCCGGTTTTTGCCAACTGAGGGGAATTTCCAGCAAATCCCTCGAACCGGTCATGGCTTGTCCCAGAAAGAGAGCCAGAGCGATACAATTGAGGATTGTATGGGCGATGCGCCAACGATGGGAACGGTCTTTATAGATATCTTCGACAATGGCCAGAGAGAAAATCATCAGTAATGATGCCGCCATGCCGATATAGTAGTGAGACCAGTACCATTGGGCCGAGAGTCGCCAGACCCCATCCTGAGAACCGATAATAATTAAACCCATGCCAGTCAAGGTGGCAAAAATTCCGCGCCAGAGAGCTTGTCTAGCGCGGTAGAGACAGACCAAAGAGGCAATGGTGACAAAAAACATCAAAATCACAAAAATGACCTGAAAGGAGTCTAATTTTCCCTCTTTTTGTTTATCGACAAAACCATTAAAACCGTAAACGACCGAGTAAGCTAGTGCTAACAGGTTAACCCCTACCACTGTACCCGTTAACCAGCGGCCTAAACGTAGATGTTCTGGCCCGACTACTGGGGGAATTTTACTTTTATTTCCCGCAGCCGTTTCTAAGCGACGTTGACGGGTTTGCCAAGCAAAGTTAACTACGAGGCCGATAATAGGGAAAACGACCACTATCCCTAGGACAGGATGAATGAGAGCCAGAAAATCGACGAATTGCATATAAATATCCCGAAAATAGTCAGCAGAAAATCGTCAATAGTTGACAAGCTATAGCCTTGTTTTTTTTAGCTTATCGCAGATATCAGGAGCCGGTCGGCAAAAGGCAAAAGGCAAAAGGCAAAGGGCAAAGGGCAAAGGGCAGCTTTATTCTCCCCACACCCCACACCCCACACCCCACACCCCCACTTCGGCCTAGGAACCTCTTGGATTATCGGCTAATCTAAAAGCAGCAATCCCTAGATTCAATCCTGACTATGAAACTGCAAGAACTTTTAACAACTATTCCTCTGGTTTCCCCGATTTCTTCTCCTATCGCTTCTATTACCGAGATTACAGGAATTTCCACCAATTCCCATGCTTGTCAACCGGGAGATTTATTTATCGGTTTACCCGGTACTCGCGTCGATGGGGGCGAATTCTGGCGTTCCGCTTTGGAAACCGGGGCCGTAGCGGCGATTATCTCCCCAGCAGCCGCAGCTAAATTTCCCCCCCCGGAGGATGCTTGCGTAATCGTTGTGGCAGATTTAGTTACTGCTACTGCTGCGATCGCTGCTAAATTTTATCATTATCCGGCCCTTACCCTCAAATTAATCGGTGTGACGGGAACCAACGGCAAAACCACCACCACCCATTTAATTGAATATTTTCTCAGCCAAGCAAACATTCCCACCGCGTTATTCGGGACTCTTTACACCCGTTGGCAAGGATTCCAAGAAACCGCTAATCATACCACCCCTTTCGCTAACGAGTTACAAGCCAGTTTAGCCAAAGCGGTGAGCGCCGGCAATGAAATCGCCGTCATGGAAGTTAGTTCCCATGCACTGGCCCAGGGACGGGTACAGGGTTGTACTTTTCCCGTGACGGTGTTTACCAATCTCACCCGGGACCATCTCGATTATCACCTCGACATGGAGGATTATTTTGCCGCTAAAGCTAAATTATTTAGTCCCGATTATCTGCAAGGTAAGGCGATTATTAACCTTGATGATGAATATGGTCAACGTTTAGCGGCCTCCCTGTCTCCCCAACAGGTCTTAACCTATAGTGTGTCCGATGCTAATGCCGATTTTTATACTAAAGATTTACACTATCAACCCACGGGAGTGGAAGGGGTGATGGTGACTCCCCAAGGAGAAATAGCCTTTGCTTCTCCTCTGGTGGGTCAATATAATCTGGCTAATCTCTTAGCGGCGGTGGCGACAGTGTTAGAATGTGGTGTAGATTTAGAGACAGTAATCGCCCAAATTCCCCAGTTTTCAGGAGTACCGGGGCGGATGGAACGGGTTAGCATCGCTCCTGACCAAGATATCAGCGTCATTGTCGATTATGCCCATACTCCCGACAGTTTAGAGAATGTTTTAAAAGCTTCCCGGCCTTTTATTTCTGGTCGGATGATTTGTGTTTTTGGTTGTGGCGGCGATCGAGATCGGACAAAACGGCCGTTAATGGGGAAAATAGCCGCAGAATTAGCAGATTTAGCCATAGTTACCTCCGATAATCCCCGCACAGAGTCTCCCGAACGAATCCTTGAGGATATTATCGCTGGCATTCCCTCAGAAATTACTGTTCAGGTAATTAGCGATCGCACTTTGGCCATTGACACGGCCATTCAAGCAGCGCAACCGGGAGACGGAGTAATTATTGCGGGTAAAGGTCACGAAGATTATCAAATTTTGGGGACGGAAAAAATCCATTTCGATGACCGCGAACAGGCCCGGGCCGCTTTGATGAAAGTGAAAAAGTGATGAGGGGTGATGAATTATCAAGAAAAGCTAACATTAGTTGACAATTGACACAAGTAGACAATGTTAAAATCTGTGATAGACTGGGAGAGTTTAGGTGAAAATCCCCGTTAGGGGGCAACCGCTATCTTGATAAGTTGCCCCTGTCTTGACTAAGCAATGACACAAAAAAGGCGTTACACGCGCTTTGATTGTCTGAGGCCTCTGGCTTTAGACTTTGGGAGATACCCCCTCTTGAGGAGAATCTCTTAAAGTGCATTGTTAAGGTGTGTTAGTAAAAAAGTATCGGTCAATTGGTGATTCTAGATGACCTACTGCCTTAATCCCAACTGTACTCAACCGAAAAACGCCCCGACAGCGTTAATCTGCGAGAGTTGCGGTTCAAAACTTCTTCTGCACGACCGCTATCAAACCCTAGGCATTTTGGGGAAAGGAGGGTTTGGGGCAACTTTTGTCTCATCGGATCTGTCCCTACCAGATAAGCCCTTCTGTGTGGTCAAACAACTGCAACCTCCCTCTAAAGATGCTAATGTTTTTCGCATGGCGAGGGAACTTTTTGATCGAGAAGCGCAAACCTTGGCAAAACTGGGGGTTCATCCGCAGATTCCCCGATTATTGGACTATTTTGAAGATAATCAACAGTTTTATCTAGTTCAAGAATACGTTAAAGGTCATAACCTGCACCAAGAGGTCAAAAAACGCGGACCGTTTAGCGAAGCGGGAGTCAAACAGTTTTTAAGTGAACTCTTGCCGATTTTGAAATATGTCCACGAGCACAGGGTAATTCATCGGGATATCAAACCCGCTAACCTAGTTCGTCGGCAAACGGACCGAAAATTGGTTCTGATTGACTTCGGGGCCGTCAAAAATCAAGTTAATACCGTCATGGCCAATGCCGATTCTCAAACCGCTTTCACTAATTTTGCCGTGGGTACCCAAGGTTTTGCCCCCCCCGAACAGATGGCCATGCGTCCGGTTTACGCTAGTGATATCTACGCGGTGGGAGCTACCTGTCTCTATCTACTCACGGGCAAATCTCCTAAAGCGCTCGAAGTTGATATTAATACAGGTGAATTACTCTGGGAAAAATTAGTCAAGGTGAGTCCCCAGTTTGCTAAAGTCCTGAAAACAATGCTGGAACTCTCTGTCCGTCATCGCTACAAATCCGCTCAAGAGGTAATGGATGCTTTAGACATGACGGCTTATGCCGACAGTCTAGCCCAAAGTTTAATCGCCGCTCCAATGGTTACTTCCCAGCCCCCCCGACAAGATTCAGGTTCGATAGCCACTTCCTCCGTTTCTGTCCCTCTCAAGTCTAAATTTCGTCCCAAAAATCAAAATCCAGAGGCCTCTCCAGATAATATGCTGGGGGGACAGATGGCTTTTTCACTGTCTAATACAAATGTATTGACTAAAAGTAAAGCCCGCAGCAGCACAGAGCTAACCTTACTGAAGAAAAAACCCCGCTTAGATGAAAAAGCGATTCTCGATGCTTACAATGACGGCCGGCGCAATTTCGCCCAAGAGGAATTACCCAATCTCAATCTGGCCAAAGCCAAACTTTTGGGCGTCAATTTCTGTCAATCCAAATTAACAGGAGCTAATTTACAAGGGGCAAATCTGTCCAATGCGGATCTGGGCCGGGCTAATCTCAGTCAAGCTATTCTCAAAAGTACCAATTTAAATAATGCCTATCTCGGTTATGCAGACCTAGAAAAGGCCGATTTACGCGGGGCTAATCTCACCGGTGCCCATCTTCGCTACGCTAATCTCAAAGATGCTAATCTTTGCGGGGCTAATCTCTCTGATGCCCAAGTAACTCAAGAACAAATCGCCCTGGCAAAAACCAATTGGTTAACAGTTATGCCCAATGGTAAACGCAGTTACTGGTAATCTTTTTTCAGTGATCAGTCAACAGTAATAGGAAACTTCTCTTTAGGGTTTGCTGAAATAAATCTAAAAACCTTGTTGGGTAAAACTTTTAGACTTTTTGTCAATCAAAAAGTCCAGGACTGGGAGTGATCAGGGGGAAAATTCAGGTACTTTTTCCCTGAAAATTAGGTAGTTGACCACCTGAAAATCGGTAAAACCCTACATCCCTCCTGCCCCCCCGATGTCGGGGGGGTTGGGGGGCCACACCCTGCCCCCAAGAAAAACTTTTTGCCGCAAACCCTATTTAATACTGTCACTTCAAACTCAAATCTGATAGCTGATAACTTACCCACTGATAACTGATCACTGATCACTGATCACTGATCACTGATTTAACCGCCGCTTTCCTTAAAGGTTTTGTAGGCGGTTTCGGAGTCGAAAATATGGCAATAATCAACGATTCGCCGCATTAATGCCCAAGAAAACTCGGTTTCTTTCAGGTGACTACCCCAATTTTCTTTGAGACTAGCGTGAACTTTGCGGAGGTTATAGGAAGGAATCGCCGTCGAGATATGATGGGGGATGTGGACATTAATATCGTGACAGAGAATTTCTACCCAACGGGGATAGCTACAGTGAACTGTCCCTTCTAGTTGCGCTAAAGCTTGATTCCAGTCTTCGGGATGGAAAAATTGAATATCGGGGTCTGTGTGATGGACAAGGGTAAAGGTACTCATCCAAAAATGATAGACAAACCAAGGTACCACCCAAAATTTAACCAATCCCCAGACACCAGTGTAGAAAATGAGGGTTGGGAAAAAAATAGCTCCAAAAACTAGGACGACAATCATCGAAAAGCGGGCTTTTTCCCGTTCGTTCTCCTTGAATTGTTCGATGTTGAAGTGTAGAATAGCCCAGTGGGCGATCGAACCAAGCCACCAGAAACGACCGCGAATGCCGCGATAAAAGAGACGCACTAAGGGATTGGCCGAGTTAAAAGCTTCTAATTCCCACGGATCCCAAGCATTATCTATAGTTACCATGTTAGTTTTAGCATGATGGCGATCGTGCAGGAAACGCCAGCAGTGGAAGGGATAGATAAGCGGTAAGAGGAAAATATGACCGACAAGATCATTAACCCAGGGTCGATTAGAAAAAGACCGATGACCGCAATCATGGGCGATGACAAAAAATCCCGTTAAAGCTGTACCAGTGAAAATCCAAGCTAAAGGCAGTAAATACCAGGGAGAATAAACTAGCATTGCATAACCCGCAATGACCGCCAAAATATTCGCAATCACTCCAAACCAAGCTTTAACAGGGTCTTTCTGGAAATATTCTTTGGGAATGGTTTTAATAATATCTTTCAGTTTAAAGTCTGGCTCGATCGAGGTGATCAACTCCCCATGCAATTTATCCGTCGTTGCCGTCATGAAATCTCCAATTACACTTAGGTGAACCCTTGACAAGAAATCAGCTAGGAGGTTTGGCTAAATTCTGCTCCTTACCACAAGCCAATTTTTTTGTCAATATATTTTTAACTTTAATTAATAAACTTCCGCGAAGCTTAATAATCCTTTACTTTATATAGCATAAGAGGAGATTTTCTGTTTTGGCAAAATTTGACGGCGGGTGCATCTCATTTTTGTAAATCTACCAATTGGGATTTTTACGGGGAAACCCCCCCTGCTAAAATCGGGCGTTGTTCCTGATTTTATCACTCAATCCCAGCTTTTGGGGGGTTCTACCCCCCAAACCCCCCGTTGGGGTCGTGGCGCCGCCCCCAAACCCCCCGCGCATTAGCTTTTCGGTGAGATGCTTACACGCAGCTGCTGATACATTTGTCATCATCTAAGAGTCACTGACAATTCCTGATTGTCGGTATTCCTGCAAATGTGAGATGCACCCTTGACGGCTGCCTATTGCCTTCAAAAACTGATAACTGATAAAAAAAACCAAATATTGACTATTTTTAGGCTTTTTTTAACGATTAGCCGTGTTTTCTAGGGATTTAATCTCCTCTTGTACCTTACGGTGTTCGCGATTTAACTGTTTTTTGACCGATTCGGGGAGTTGTTCCTGTTTTTTCAGGGCATTATTAAAGTAATCCAATGCCAATTTCAAAGAGCCAGTATTTTTATCCGTATTGCCTTGAATTCTTAGGATTTGACCTTTCAGATACATTAATTCCGGATTATCGGGGGTCGCTTTCAGAGCGTTATCGATAAACTGCAAAGCCTGATCGTACTGCTTTAAATCCCGGTAAGCTAGAGCGATACCTCGATCAACCAAGTAATCAGGACTTCCGTAGGTTTCTAGCCGTTGAATTGCCTCTTGGGGACTAGAAAAGGGCAGATTAACCGCTAAAATCAAATCCATATAACCCTTTAACAGGTTCAATTCCGGATCCGTAGGATTAACCTTTTCTGCGGTTTCCAAATACTGAAACACCTGTTGTAATCTGGGGATAGCCGATACTGCTCCTTCGGTTTGAAAAACGTAGGTTCCCTCTAAAAAACTCCCCACCGCTAGATACAAATTTCCCCTTAAGGGGTCGCTGGCCTGCATTTGCTTGGCCGCTGCCTTAGTTTTCTCGGAGTAGGTTTTTAGGGTGTTCCAATCCTGGTCGGTAAAAGCAAGAGAGGCGCGCATAGCATGGGACAAAGGTTCTTGGGGTTCCTTTTCTGTGGCCTCAACAATTAATTTTTTTGCCTCTAGATAGTTACCTTGTTTAAAAATAGCGTTAAAAGCGGCCTCGGTCTTATCGCCAATCGGTCGGGGATTGTTTTTGCGGAAAGGATCTCCAGCTAACCCGGGACCCATCCAGTTAACCATTACCATAACAGCCAGGGAAGCACCGATCGCCATTTTTTTCGTTAAACCTAACCTCAGCACCATGGTCAAAAGTCTCCTTGAGCGAATGAAAAAATCTGTCACAATAGAAACGGGTTTCTAGACTTAATTTCCAGTTATTTTCCTGTCAATGCTTTATCTCAAAGATGTGGTTTATCATCCTCCCGCTGCTCTCAATCCCATTTTACAGGGGATTAATCTCGAATTAGCCCCCCAAGAATTAGGCCTGATTGTTGGCCCCAGTGGTTCTGGAAAAACGACTCTTTTGGAAATTTTAGCAGGCTTTGCCGATAAAACAGGAGGGACAATTCACTGGCGCAACCAAGAATTAACGGTGCTGCACCTGCAACAATTAGGAGGAATCGTTTTTCAGTTTCCTGAACGTCATTTTTGCGGTAAAACCATCCTTGAGGAGTTGCGTCTCGGTCATCCAGAGATTAAAAGCGATCGCCTAACAGCGGCCTTAAAGGAGGTAGGATTAGAAAATACTCCTCTGGATACTTCTCCCCACAATCTTAGTGGAGGTCAACAGCGTCGTTTATCTCTCGCTGTCCAGTTAATCCGGCAGCCTAATCTGTTACTTCTCGATGAACCTACGGCCGGTTTAGATTGGTCGATGCGTCGTCAATTGGCTAAACTTCTCGCTAGTCTCAAACAACACTGGACTTTATTGGTAGTTAGTCACGATGCCGGAGAATTACTCCCCATTGCTGACCGTCACTGGAAAATTGAACAAGGACATTTGAGGGAATTAAAAAGTGAAAAAACAGATAGTTGAGGTTTTAGGGTTTTGCGGTATTAGTTGAAATTTCCCCACTCTCCTCATACCTGATAACTGATAACTGATAACTGATAACTGATAACTGATAACTGAATTAATGATCCTTCCTGAATTATTTGACCTTTGGCAAGAAACCCTAGAATGGCAACCCGATGGGGCCATACAAGCGCGATTTCAACAACTTTATGACTTGATTTTAGAGGGTAATCAACGTTTTAATCTCACCCGAATTACCCAACCGGAGGAGTTTTGGGAAAAACATCTTTGGGATTCTTTATCGGGTTTAGCTTGGTTACAAAAATCCCAGCCAGGTCTATTGACAAAATCCCTATCAGTCGTTGATTTGGGGACCGGGGCCGGGTTTCCGGGGGTGCCAATTGCGATCGCCTATCCCCATTGGTCGGTGACTCTCTTGGATTCCACCCAAAAAAAGATTAATTTTCTTGAAGAAGTTATTGACAAATTAGGGTTAAATAACACGAAAACTCGTTTAGGTCGGGCGGAAATCGTCGGGAAAAACCTTAAACATAACTGTGCTTACGATATCGTCTGTTTGCGAGCGGTAGGTAATGTGGATATCTGTGTTAACTATGCTTTGCCTTTCCTGAAAAAGACCGGAATCGCTATTCTCTATCGTGGTCAGTGGTCCGCGCAGGATAGTTTAAGTTTAGAGGAGAATCTAGGGAAAGCTGGCGGTAAAATCCTCGAAATTGCCAGTTTTACCACTCCCTTAAGCGAAAGCGTCCGTCATTGTCTATATATCTCCAAGAAATAACTTTAAGCGGTGAGAGGATGGAAAAAGAAAGCCAAGGCCAGGATAGTATATGTAGCTAAGAGTAACATTCCTTCTAACCAATTCGATCGCCCATCACTACTAATCGAATTAGCTAACCACACCGCTACAGCCACTGCCACCAACTCAAAGGGATTAAAATTTAGATCCATGGGCTGACCGATAATATAACCCATGATAACCAAAACCGGAGCCACAAACAGGGCGATCTGCATACTGGAACCGACAGCCACAGATACCGATAGATCCATTTTATTCTTAAGAGCGACGGTGACAGCCGTAGCGTGTTCGGCCGCATTACCGATAATAGGCAAAAGAATCACCCCGGTAAACAGTGCCGTTAAACCTAGCTGTTCCGTAGCCTCCTCTAGGGATGCCACCAATAACTCCGATTCTACGGCCACGGCGATAGTAACGATCAATAAAATCAAAGACCAAAACCAGACTTTCGGCTTTTCGGGGTTTTCTCCGGTGCTTTCCTCCTCGATACCGGCAACCCCGACATCGTAGAGATAGGTGTGGGTTTTCATAGAAAATAAGAGACTTAAACCATAGACGAAAATTAACACCGCTGCCACGGCCACGGATAGACGCTGCAGGACTGCTTCCCCGACTCCCGTGGAGGTAAATTCCACGGCAGTGGGTAAAAGAATCGCCACCACCGCTAAATTCATGGCCGAGGCATTTAAACGGGCAGTTATTGGGTGAAATTCCTGTTCTTTGAAGCGTAAACCGCCTAAAAACATCGATAATCCCATAACTAAGAGTAAATTACCGATAATTGAGCCAGTAATCGTCGCTTTTACCACATCGATAAAACCTTCCCGCAAAGCGACATAGGCGAGAATTAATTCTGTGGCATTGCCAAAGGTGGCATTCATCAAACCGCCAATATTCGGCCCGACCACCACCGCAATCGCTTCGGTGGCTTCCCCCATGTAGGCCGCTAGGGGGATAATGGCTAGACAAGCAGTGATAAAAACAACTGTTCCGCCCCAGTGTAACAGCGAACCGGCGATCGATATAGGCACAAAAATCAATAGGATGGCGAAAATGGTGTTTTTGCTTAACATAAAGTGAGTATTTTGTCAAGATAATTTTATTTCGATTGGGTCGGGAACTGATGGGGACTAGAAGCGGATTTTAGCCAAAATTCCCCAGTAGAACCGGTTATTATCCATAATATTGCCCTAAAACCGTCTCTGAGCGACTTTTCTAGGGGTTCGGGGGGTGATTGGGAGGGAACAGTCACCGGTTTAATCACAATTCCGCGACTACCAAAAACAATTTCTCCCACTAATCGCGCCCTTCTCATGTGATTATCGGAAGTGACTAGATAGACACTATCAATACCTTGGGCTTTCAGTTGATCGGCTAGGCTAGTAAAGTTAGTGACAGTATCTCGCGCATTGTAATCGAGATGGAGACGTTCTAGGGGAATTCCCGCTTTTTTAAAAATCTTTCTCACATATCGTCGCGGACTACCGGAAGACACCCAAATCGGTAGATCGGGATATTCCTTAGCCAATTTTGCCGCAAAACGTTCTCGATCGGCATGACCTCCCAAAACAAAAATCGCTTCCGGTTTTAGCCACTGCTGACGTAAATCGTGGTATAACCAGCCTAAACTCGCCAAAATTAGCGGAATAGCCAGCAATTTTAACCTAGATTTGCCTAACTTCGCTTTCAGAGAAACTCGCTTTTTTCTGCGAGAATTAGCCTTGAGAACCATATATCAGTGATCGGTGATCAGTTGTCAGCCTTCAGCTTTGTGGATTAAAGTGATCGAGGGTGAGGGTCATCGAACTCACATTGACGTAGGAGATAGGGATTTTATCCCCTAACTGACCGATAATTTTCCCGGAACTCAGGTGGATTGATGCGGTCGCTTACATCCCCCACCAACGGGCCACCGCTTCGGGAAGGGGTAGCAAAATACTTAATAACAAAGCCAGGGAAAATAAACCTAATAAATCTCGTTTATTATCCAATTCGGTGACATCATTTAAAGCAGGTTGATCGCTGACTGGCATTAATAAGAGAATAATCGCCCAGAGTAAAAAATCTGGTTGCACTAGGGCTAAAATAAACATGAATAATCGAGTTAATTGACCGATAATTATGGCGGTTTTCTGCCCATACATGGCGTGAACAATATGACCACCATCCAATTGACCCACGGGCATTAAATTTAGGGCTGTAACGATAATTCCTACATAACCAGCTACCGCTAAAGGATGTAAATGGATCGCTTTTCCGGCGATTAAATTACTGCCGAGAGCTAGTTTAGCTAGGATAGACAAGAGAAAAGAAAACTGCGGATTTAAGTACTGAAAATTTAATAAACTGCTCTGATTAGTTAGGGGAACTATTTCCGAGAGGGACAATCCCCAAAATAGTAGAGGAATAGCGATAATTATACCTCCCAAAGGACCGGCCACCGCCACATCAAATAAAGCTTTACGCGTGGGAACCGGGGAGCGCATTTGAATGAAAGCCCCGAAGGTGCCGAGGAAGAAAGGAAAGGGGATAAAATAGGGCAAAGTGGTTTTAATTTTATATTTAACTGCTGTCAAATAATGACTGAATTCGTGCAGTGCTAAAATAGCAATTAAGCCTAAACTGTAGGGTAAACCTTGCAATAATAAACTAGAATTATTTTCTAATTGTTGGGTCGTAATGCCACTTAATCCCGCACCGATGACTGTGGTGGTTAAGAGAGTTAATAACAATAAACCCAGGGCAAGAAAGGGGCGAGTAATTTTTTCAGTTTCTATAGTTTCTGTTTTTTGCTGCCAGGGATTAGCCACAAGAGCGAAAAAAGGTTGTCCCTGAAAACTTTCTTGGAAAAGCAATAAAAAGCGATCCCCAAAAACCTTTTCCACATTGTTTTTAATCACTTGATAAGCTTCTTCGGGAACCGCTCGCAATTTCCCCCGACAGAGAATTGCCTGGGGACGATAATCGATATTTTGCAGATAATAAATACCCCAAGGAAAACAATCTCGTAGGGATTTTTCCTCTTCGGCAGTGATCGGTTTTAAATCATTTTTAGGTGCAGGATTATCAATATTTTCTAGGACTAAATTCGCTGTTTCCGCTGGTGATGGGGGTCTTTCTTGGGGAGTAACCCGACCCTTTTGTACTAGCCACCAATACAAAAAAGGGCAGATCACAAAAGGGCCGACCAGCAAAAATGCCGGCATGGGGGTATCCTCTCCATAGATTAACGTCCAGCCTGTCCAAATAAGAGCCGGAGTCATCAGGACTAACCAAATTAACCAAATTGGTGTTGTCGTGATTTTGGCCACGCTACGCTTGACGATAAAATAGGTGAAACCGCCAAGAATCCCTAATAACAACCACATTTCCATATCGGCTCTTTTCTGTTGAGTAAAAGGCGGCTAATTTCAGCCCGCCCGGTCATCGATCGTGCTAAGTTATAAACCGCATTGATTGTGATTTGGATAGGCAAACCATGCGATCGGAAACCGAATCGTCTCCTTTAGAGGTTAGCAAAACCACAAAACCCCCTCGATTAATTCTAGAAGGTTTATACGCTTTCTCGCCTAATCGGGAAACCCTAGGGGGAACCTCTTATCTTATTGTAGAAAATACTGGTAATATTCTGGTGGATTGTCCTAGCTGCGACGAGAGCGAGCGGGATTTTCTCCGAGAAAAGGGAGTCCGTTACCTATTTTTTACCCATCGCGGGGGTCAGGGTAAACAGAGCGATTCTTTGCAAAGTTTACTTGATTGTGAGATTATTCTACAGGAACAGGAAGCCTATCTGCTTCCTCACCGTCAAATTACCGTTTTTCAGCAGCAAATCCAGTTATCTCCCACTTGTAGCGGTTTTTGGACTCCTGGCCATTCTCCCGGCTCCTCCTGTCTCTACTGGCAGCGTCACGGGGGGGTTTTATTTACCGGTCGTCATCTTCTCCCCGACACCAAGGGTCAACCGCGACCCCTACAGACCGCGAAAACTTTCCACTGGCCGCGGCAATTGCGATCGCAACAGGCTATTTTAGACCGTTTTAGTCCGGAAACCCTCTCCTATCTTTGTCCAGGAGCTAATACCGGCTTTTTGCGCGGTCGGGGAATTATCGATCGCGCCTACGAAAAAATCAGCGCCAATCCTCTTAACTAAAGACTTTTTAGAAGCTGCATTGTTCAATTCCCAGAAATTATGAATTTAACCGTTAAAGATTTGGGTGAACAGGGATTGCTACCGATTCTGCAAAAATATTGTCCTGCGGAGATTATCGGTGATGATGGGGCGATTTTATCCCTGAAAGAGGATTACTCTCTCGTCGTCACCACTGATGTTTTAGTTAATAACGTCCACTTTAGCGATCTTACTACCTCTCCGGAAGATGTGGGCTGGCGAGCGGCGGCGGCTAATTTATCCGATTTAGCGGCTATGGGGGCAGAACCCCTGGGAATTACGGTAGGATTGGCTTTAACTCCCGATCTAGCCATCGATTGGCTAGAAGGACTCTATCGGGGTCTTAGCTCTTGTCTGCAAGTATATCAGACGGCGATCGTTGGTGGCGATGTCTGTCGGGCCACGGAGATTAACATCAGCATCACCGCCCTGGGACAAGTGGCAAAAAATGAAGAAATTAGGCGTTTTAACGCAAAAGTTGGCGATAGTATCGTTATTACTGGTTATCACGGTTTATCGCGGGCTGGATTAGAGTTACTCTTTCACCCTGAAACCGGGAGGAATTTAAATTCCGCCCAAAAAAAGCGATTAATCCAAGCTCATCAACGGCCGCGACCGAGACTCGATTGCATACCACATTTACAAAAAATTGTCAAGCAATTTCCCATCGCGGGCATGGATAGCAGTGACGGGTTAGCAGATGCCATCATGCAAATTTGTCGCTGTAGTGGGGTTGGTGCTGAAATCGAGAGGATTCCCCTGCATCCAACCCTGAAAGAATATGTAGGAGCCGAAAAAGCTCTAGAATGGGCTTTATACGGCGGTGAAGACTTTGAGTTAGTTTTGTGTTTGCCCCCGGACAGTGCCAGAGAATTGCTCGAGAAAGTGGGGGAAGAGGGGGCGATAATCGGTCAAATTGTCCCCGGGAGAGAGATAAAATTAGCCGATGGTAGAAACCTCAGTTTAAGCTCTGGATTTCAACATTTTTAGCCTCTATAAATCGCCAAAACCTTTCTTTTTCTTGATTTTCTTTGGTTTTTTCGGGCTGCCACCTTGACCGCGGAACCCCGGTTGATTGCCACCCCCAAACATTCCGCCACCCATCCCGGGCATCCCAGGCATAGCGGGCATTTGTCCCCGTCCCATCTGTTGCATCATCGATCGCATTCTGGTGAAATTAGTAATTAGTTTGGTAACTTCCGTTTCGGGATGTCCCGAACCTTTGGCAATGCGACGACGACGATTAGGAGACTTAGCCAATAAATCGGGGTTAGCGCGTTCCTCCGTGGTCATGGAATTAATCATCGCTTCCGTGCGTTTTAACTCTTTTTCGCCCTTTTCGATGTCTGTCCCGCTCAGTTTGCCTAGACCGGGGATTAACTTTAAGACTCCCCCCAGGGAACCCATATTTTTTAACAGCCGCATCTGTTTGAGGAAGTCATTAAAATCAAACTTAGCCTCTAAAATCTTGGCCTGCATTTTGGCCGCGTCTTCTAGGTCTAACTGTTCCTGAGCTTTTTCCACTAGGGTCAGGACATCACCCATATTGAGGATGCGACTGGCAAGGCGATCGGGATAAAATGGCTCTAAAGCTTCTACTTTTTCGCCAACCCCAACAAATTTAATCGGTTGTCCCGATATTTGCCGCACTGATAAGGCCGCACCACCGCGAGTATCGCCATCAAGTTTGGTGAGAATTGCCCCCGTGATGCCGATTTGTTGGTGAAAAGTGTTGGTAAGATTGGCCGCTTCCTGACCGGTCATCGCATCCACCACTAATAAAGTGTCGTCGGGCTTGACAATTTTCTTGATTTGTGCTAGTTCGCCCATCATCTGGGTATCTATCTGCAAACGACCGGCGGTGTCGATGATAACCGTATCTACGCCCAATTCTTTGGCTTTTTCCACACCTTGACGGGCGATATCGACGGGATTAGCCTGAGAACCCATCTCGAAGACGGGAACATTTATCTGTTTACCGAGGGTGATTAATTGGTCAATGGCCGCCGGACGGTAAACATCGGTGGCCACCATCAGGCAGCTTTTGGACTGTTTGCGGAGATATAGGGCTAATTTGGCGGTGGCGGTGGTTTTTCCTGTCCCTTGCAACCCGGCCATTAAAATTACGGTGGGGGGTTTATCGGCCTGAGCTAGGGGAACGTTACTTTCCCCCATAATTTTGACTAATTCATCATAGACAATTTTGATAAATTGCTGGCCGGGATTGACTCCGGAAATAACTTCAGCGCCGAGGGCTTGTTTCTCGACCTCAGCAATAAATCCCTTGACTACCTGTAGGTTAACATCTGCTTCTAATAAAGCCCGCCGGACTTCTTTGAGGGTTTCTTGTATATTGGCCGAGGAGATTTTATCTTGACCTCGTAATTTTTTCCATGCGTCTTCTAAGCGGTCGGCCAGTGCGTCGAACATAGTTTCGGAATTAAATTTTTAACTAGATCGATTTTATCTCAAATGTCGGGGGAAGACCCCCGTTCTTGCCCTGTCATTGGTCTCGGACTGGCATAGTGCAGCCACTCTCCCGGTGTAGGAGAGTGAGCAGCGGGGAGAGACAATCCATAATTGGGTTTTTAAAGTGCGATTTACTTACTAGCCACTCCTAAATCCCGCACTTCTAACTTTTGATTGCTCAAAAATAGTCGTAATTTCAACAAACTGAGAGTTTGACCGAGATTGAGGGGAAGGAGAGAAATGCCTTCTAAACGCGATTGTAACCAACCATCGCCCCAATACCATTCGTGATAGCCATCGATACCTTGACTCAAAAGCAAGCGTAAACACTGGTCATTGGCCAATAAAACCTGATGTTGTACGGGAATTAAACCTAACCAAGAGGTAAAAGTCAAGCCTTCCTCTAATTTATCGGGTAGATTGGGCGAGAGCATTTGCGGCCACAGCCATTGACGGAGATGAGCAGTTTTGAGCAAACTATCCCGGATAGCCTGTTCACTGGCCGAGATTTCGATACGCAGCTGACTTTGTTGAAAATTGCCGAACATATTGTTGTCTGATAATTTTTGTTAAGTTAGTTAAAGAATAACTAAAAATCGGGACAGCGTTTTCCAAGGATAACAGTAAGTAGTATGGCAGATAAATTAATCCGCGCCACGGCCGCCGATGGCGGAATTAGAGTAGTAGGAGTGATTACCACTCGTTTAACGGAAGAAGCCCGCCAAAGACATAAATTATCTAACGTAGCCACTGCCGCTCTCGGTCGCACGATGGCATCGGCTTTACTCTTGGCTTCCAGTTTAAAAAAACCAGGTTCTAGGGTCAATATTCGCATTAAAGGCGATGGTCCCCTAGGCGGTGTTTTAGTTGATGCGGGACTCGATGGCACGGTGCGGGGTTATGTGGACTATCCCCAGGTGGAATTACTCCCCAATGCTCAGGGTAAATTAGATGTGGGTCGCGCCGTGGGTGACAAGGGTTATGTGCGAGTCTTACGGGAAGAAAAAGGCGAGGGGAGAAATGAACTTCAAGAAAGCATCGTCGAGATAGTTTCTGGGGAAGTGGGGGAAGATATCGCCTACTACCTGGACCAATCGGAACAAATTCCCTCCGCTTTGCAAGTGGGGGTTTTTGTCGGTACGACCACAGGAGTGACGGCAGCCGGGGGAATTTTATTACAAGTTCTCTCTAAAGAAGCGTCCCGGGATGAGGTCTTGGTGGCTCGTTTAGAGTCGAGATTGCGAAAATTAACGGGATTTACGCCCCTTTTACGGGCAGGAAAAGGACTAGAAGATATTTTTCAGGAACTTCTCGGAGATATGGGTCTAGAAATTTTTCCGGCTGTGCAGATGCTGCGTTTTGATTGTGATTGTTCTTTTGAACGGGCCCTAGGAGCTTTAAAATTCCTCGGGGTCGATGAATTAAAAGACATCATCGAAAAGGATAAACAAGCGGAAGCCATCTGTGAGTTTTGTCGGGAAGTGTACAATGCCAACGAGACGCAATTAATCGAATTAGTCGAGTCTCTACAAGCTGAATCTTGCTGAGAAGTTGGGCAATGAGCGCCATTAAGGTAAAATCTATCTAAAATATCCGTCAGGGAGTCGTGAATGTTTAAAGGAAAAGAATTAACCAAAAATCTAGTCAAACGAGAATCGATTGACTCCCTGACTCGTTGGCCAGAGAAAACTAAATCTTTTCTTTTTCTCTTTTGGTACCGATACCAGCATCGTTTCACTTGGAAAGTTTGGGCGGCTTTATTTGTCGTCGTCTTTGGCGGTGTTGGCTTTCTCGCCACTTGGCAGTTATTAAATATGCAGAAGTCGCCCAATTGCCCAAAAATCTTCTGGCCTATCGCTTCTGCCTCCCTGCGTCTCTACTGCGCTCAACTTTCCGCCGATAGTCGCACCGTGGAGGGTTTACTCGCAGCAATTGCCCTAGTGGAAGCTTTACCCGATGACCATCCCTTGCGATCGCAAGTTAATCAACAGGTGGAAGAATGGGCGCGAGATATCCTGAATTTGGCTGAAAAAGACTATCAAGCGGGAAATTTACAGCAAGCGATCACTAAAGCTCGTCAAATCCCCAATAATATGGCAGTAGCGGCAATTATTGAAGAAAGAATCGCTAAGTGGCAAGGAACTTGGACGGAAGGCAACGAGATCTTAAGCAAACTAGAGGAAAATCTCCGCGCTTCCAACTGGAATCAATCTTTCCGTCTAGCGGTGGATTTATTGAACTTAAATAACGAATACTGGGCAACGGTTAAATATAATGAAGCGCTCGCTAAAATTACCGTCGCCCGGGAAGATAGCAGTAAATTAGATAATGCCTTTAATCTCTTTGCCCGGGGCGGTCTCGACAATTGGGTCAAAGTCATCGAAGAAGCTAGAAAAATTCAAGCCAGCAGTTATGCCTATCAGGAGGCAGAAAAATTAATCGGGAAAACCGAGGATAAACTGCAAGAATACGCCGAAAGATTAATTGAGCGGAAGCAATGGCAATCTCTCCGGGATTTGGCTAACCAAACCCCCAAAGACCTCAAAATTAAAGAAGATGTCACCGATTGGTCCCTCTTGTCCGCAGCGGCCTTAGATGCGGAAGCCGGCACGGTGGAGGGATTGGAAGCCGGCATACTGGGACTAGAACAAATCGACGCTTCTCGACCCCTCCATCAAACGGCCCTAGCTATGAGGGAGCGCTGGCAGTTACAGGTACAGGATCTAAGAATACTGTCCGAGGCTAGGGATTTAGCACAAGCAGGTACGATCGAGCAGTATAGCGCCGCTATCGCGAAAGCGGGCGAGGTTCCCCGTAATAATCCCCTCTGGTCGCAAGCACAGCAGGAAATTGGCTCTTGGAATCGTCAAATACAAGTGATTGAAGACCGGCCGATTTTAGAACGCGCGCGGGAAATCGCTATCCCCGGCGATATTAATTCCCTCAGTAACGCTATTATTCAGGCCCGGGCCATTGGCAAGAATCGGGCCTTATACCGAGATGCTCAACGGGAAATTGGCGGCTGGCAAGTGCGGATTGAACGCATGGAGGATCAACCCATTTTAGATCAGGCTCAAGCTTTGGCCAATCTCAAAGACTATAGCACAGCGATCGAAACTGCTAATCAAATTCCCCCCGGTCGCACTCTTTCCTCGGAAGCTTCCCAAAATATCCGTCGTTGGCGCCGAGAGTTGCGGGCCCGTCAAAATCTTCAACAGGCTAATCAATTAGCGGCGACGGGAACCGCAGAAGGTTTAACCCGGGCGATTGCTTTAGTTACCAATATTTCCACTAAAACCGATGCGGGTGTGCAACGGACTGAATTGCTGGAACGTTGGAGTTATCAGCTTTTGTCTTTAGCCACGGACCTAGCTAATAATGGTCGTTATCTGGAAGCTATTCGCCTTGCTGAATCCGTATCCCGGGAAAGTACCGCTTACAGTTCGGCTCGCTCCCAAATGCAAGGCTGGCGCAATATTCTCCAACCTCCGGCCCCACCGCCAATAGTTGAATCGACTCCCCTTTCCCCAGAGTCCCCGATAGAAACACCAAGTCCGGGTCAATAATCAGTTTTAGGGGCTGTTTTTGCCGTGGATTGCCCCTAAAAAAGTCCCTCATCCCCAGGGGTCTGTCCAGTTAAATCTGTATTATACTAAATCCTGTTTACAAGGGATAGGATGGCGGGGGAGCGGGGAGAAACAATCCATAACTTGGGAGTTCATCGCACTATTCAAAACCGATTTAGTATAAATTGCCAACAAATAACCAAAGCCAATTTTAAAAAGATAATAAGTAGGTAGGCGTTAAAAATTATCAGACACCCCCCTTATCAAGGCTGTCCATTAGTCACATCTTTCTTAACATTTCAAACCTTTGTAGCACAACGCTTTCAAGACTCGGTTAACAATTTGTAATATTCCTTGTTGACACCCTTACTGACAAAGAAAAAACTGAAATCAAGTCAGGATAAGAGTTGGAGTGCTTAATGAAAAAATTGTTAAGAAAGATCCCTATAAGGGATAGAAGGGTAGGGTTGATTCATGAATCAACCCTACTATGAATCGGCCCTAGGATTAAGGGGGGCAGGGAGGATCAAAGACAAAATCTATCTTCAATTTAATTATAACCACTTACTTACTTAGTTGTTATGAATTACATTAATCAATCAAGCCAAAAACAGAACTCTTTAATTTCTATGAGAGCAAGTGAGGTACTGGATTTATATGCCAAAGGGAAACGCAATTTTACGGGAGTAAAATTAAAAGGAAAGTGTTTTCACGGAAAGAATTTATCGGGGGCGAATTTTAGTCAAGCCGATCTGCGTGGCACTAATTTTAAAGGGGCTATTTTAGAGGGAACTAAATTTACCGAGGCTAGGGCAGGATTACTAAAGCGCGGTCGGCTACAATTAATTTTAATTTCTTGGTTAATAGCGGCTGTCTGCGGCTATCTGTGGGGATTAGCTGGTTATTATCTAGCTTTAATGCTGGTGACAGATGTAACCAAATTTAAAATCATTGGTGCGGGGATAATCACGATTTTATCTCTAATTTACGGAATATTTTATCGTCAGCGAGTGGGGGGATTGCCCTTAGTTTTATCCTTGATTTCTGGTCAAGCAATAAGTTTTACCCTAGCAATTTGCATCAGCTTAACTTTAACTTTATTGACAGGAATTATATTAGTTTTTCAGGGAGCATTAGCTGGAATAGCTGTGATGAATGGAACTTTTTCTATAGCTTTGATGGTTGGGGTTTGTGGTACTTTATTCACCGCTTATCTGGCTTGGTTATCCCTAGAAGAATCGAGAGAAACGATCACGAAATCCATGGCAATTGCTTTTTTAGCCAGTAAAGGTACAAATTTTTGCGGGGCAAATCTGCAAGAAGCCGATTTCACGGGAGCGCAGTTAAAAGCCACTGATTTAAGGGCAAAAGATTTAACTAGAACTCGATTTTATCTGGTATCGGGCATCGAGCGAGCGCGCTGGGAAAAGACAATTCTGGACGAAGTTGCGATGAGAAATCTTCTGGTTACTGGTCAAGGGGAAAATAAAGCTTATATTGGCCATAATTTTCGCGGACTGAATCTTTACGGGTTTAACTTCAAAAATGCCAACCTGACTAGGGCAAATTTCAGCGAGGCAAATTTAGCCTACGCTAATCTAGAAGGGGCAAATTTAGCCCATAGTAACGTGATGAGAGCCAATTTACAGGGAGCCACCCTGACGGGTGCTTGTATCGAAGCTTGGAAAATCGCCGAAAATACCAATTTAGAAGGGGTTGATTGTGATTATATTTATTTAGTCGAGTGCGATCGAGAGCGCCGTCCCAGGGAGGGAGAATTTGGGGAGGGGGAATTCCGGCAATTGGCCCTGGAGCAGCGAAAATTGTATATTGACGAATAAGATAACTGCTATACAAAGCTAAAATTGCGGCGCCGAGGCGGGCAAATAGAGGGATAATAAGACCAGCCTTAACACCTATCCCCCGACTGGTAACTGATCACTGATAAGCGATGGTGAATATTTCTAATCAAGTTATACCCAATCGGGGACTAGCGCCCCAGGCAAAAGCCTCCGATGTCCAAATCCTGGCGGCGATCGATATTGGTACGAATTCGGTTCACATGGTAGTAGTGGCAATTGAACCGTCTTTACCTGCTTTTACGATTATTGCCAGAGAAAAGGATACAGTCCGTCTGGGCGATCGAGATAGGAAAACCGGTAAATTAACCCTAGCGGCCATGGAAAGAGCGATCGCTGCTTTAAAACGCTGTCACGATCTGGCTATTAGTCTCCAGGCGGATCAGATTATTGCCGTTGCCACTAGCGCCACCCGGGAAGCGACCAACGGCGACGAATTTTTGGCTTTAATCGAGAAAGAAGTCGGTATTTCTGTAAATCTCATCTCCGGACAGGAGGAAGCGCGCCGGATTTATCTCGGTGTCGTCTCGGGAATGGATTTCCAAAATCAAGCCCATATTATTATCGATATCGGTGGTGGTTCCACAGAATTAATCTTAGCTGATAGTCAAGAAATTCGCTTTCTTAGTAGTACCAAAATCGGCGCGGTGCGTTTGACCCAAGATTTGATCACCACCGATCCCATTAGTACCACAGAATTGGCCTATTTAAGAGCATACACCCGCGGAATGTTAGAGCGGGCAGTAGAGGAAATTAAACATCATTTACAGCTGGGAGAAGTGCCGCGCTTAGTGGGAACTTCTGGGACGATCGAAACTTTGATGACTATCCATGCTTTGGAGAAATTGGGGGAAATTCCCAATCCTTTAAATGGCTATCAATTAACCCGCAAAGATGTCAAAGAATTGGTCAAACGTTTCGCCACTTTGGACTATCACCAAAGACTGGCAATTCTGGGGATGTCCGATAAACGGGCCGAGATAATTCTAGCCGGTTCGATCGTGCTTTTGGAAGCGATGACCATGTTAGATGTTGATAAGTTAGTTCTCTGTGAAAGGGCCTTGCGAGAAGGGGTAATCGTCGATTGGATGCTGACGCACGGTTTAATTGATAATCGGTTACTTTATCAGAGTGAAATCCGTCAGCGCAGTGTCTTGAAAATAGCGAAAAAGTATCAAGTTAATTTAGAATCTGCTGAGAGAATAGCGGCATTTTCCCTGTCTTTGTTCGAGCAAACTCAAGCACAATTACATTCTTGGAATCAGGAGGCTAAAGATTTATTATGGGCGGCGGCTATACTGCATAATAGTGGTTTATATGTTAGTCATGCTGCCCATCATAAACATTCCTATTATTTAATTCGTAATGGTGAACTGTTGGGCTATACGGAAATAGAGTTAGAAGTGATCGCTAATATCGCTCGTTATCATCGCAAAAGTAAGCCGAAGAAAAGGCACGATGATTTTATGAAATTAACTGAATACTATCAGTATATGGTCAGACATTTAAGTGCTATACTGCGCTTGGCTGTGGCTTTAGATCGGCGACAAATAGGAGCGATTAAAAAGATTGAATGTAAGTATGATCCTGAATATAGAACCCTACATCTGCATCTTTTTCCCAATAATGCTGAAGATGATTGTGCTTTAGAATTGTGGAGTTTAGACTATAAAAAACCTGTTTTTGAGGAAGAATTTGGGGTGAAAGTAGTGGCAACTTTGGCATTTTTACCCTTAAACCATGAGCAGTGAGCGGTTATCATTGACTACCGCCGGTATTAGGTAGCTTGAAATCGGCGAGATTGGAATTTTCGAGACTTGTTACCCGTTATTCTAGGTCAAGATTATCGACCGTGGCAAATTGATAATTTTTGTTGATAGTCAAGCAAGAAAACGGTTAAAAACTGAAAGGTTACTGTTATAATCCAGAGGGAATAGGATCGCAGAAAGAAAAGGAGCCGAAAAACTTGTTGCAATTAGCTAAAATTGGTCGCTTGATCGCTCTTGGTTGCTTGGGAACGATACTGACTAGCTTTCCTGTCCTCTCGGCCGAGAGAATCACTTTTATCTTACCGCCCTTTAGTCGTACCCTAGAAATTAGTTCCCTAGAAAAGTTTGTCGAGACTGGCAGAATTGACGCTAATCTAAGACAATATTTAGGTAATACCACACCCGAACAACAAAGAGAATTTCGTCAAGCTTTAACCACAAGTAAAGAAATTAATCCCGTCCTGATCTCGCGCTTTTTTAACACCACAATGGGGGAAGATATCCTCAACCTTTTAGGGGAACTGATCACCATTCAAGGGGGTATTAATGGTAAATTCGCTCTGCGTTCTGCCCTAATTAAATCAGCTTTTGAACCGGGAGGGGTAACTATTCTTAACCTGCTGCGTAATCTGCCCACTAATATGCAGATTGATGTGACAAGAGTGCAAAGATTAGCTAGGGCGATCGATATCGTCCTGAAAGCGACCACAGTATTCACGGAAAAGGTGGCGCAATTATCCTTAGAAGAAGCTAAAAAGGCTGGTGAAATTAATTTTACCGCCATGACCGACCCCCGACAACCGGGACCGCGACAAGTAGAACAAATGCGGCTGGATTTAACCGATAGCCGTCGTCAGAGGGAACTTTATCTAATCATTGTGAAACCCAAGGGGCAATTAACCCAGAAAACCCCCGTTATTGTCTTTTCCCACGGTTTAGCTTCTCGTCCTGAAGATTTTCTCCGACAAGCGGAACACTGGGCTAGTTACGGTTATCTCGTCGCCATGCCCCAACACCCCGGCAGTGATACCCTACAGGTGCAGAATCTGCTCGCCGGTTTATCGGGGATGGTTTTTGATAGCAACGAATTTGTCAATCGTCCATTGGACATATCTTTTGTGATCGATGAATTGCAAAGACGCAACGCGGGGGAATTTCAGGGGCAATTAGATGTAGATAATGTGGGAGTTGGTGGACATTCCTTCGGCGGTTATACAGCCTTAGCCGTGGGTGGAGCGACGATCGATTTCGAGAATTTACAACGGGACTGCCAAAGAAGATTAGCTTTTCTCAATGTCTCCCTCTTGCTGCAGTGTCGTGCTTTGGATTTACCCCGAGAAGAATACAACTTTCGCGATCCGAGAATCAAAGCGATTTTTGCGGTTAATCCGTTTAATTGGAGTATTTTCGGGGCTAAAGGACTAGCTAAGATCGAAATTCCCACTTTTGTAGCGGCAGGAACCTACGATCCCGCTACCCCCGCTATTTTTGAACAGGTGCGCTCTTTTCCCCTGCTCAACACCGAAAATAAATATTTAGCTCTGATTGAAGGTCAAGCTCACGTCGATTTTTCGGTACTAGACGCGGGAATTAACGAAGCGATCGAATCCATAGCCGATCTTACCCTGCCCGCACCCTATGTGATCGATAGTTACGCCCATTCCCTATCTTTGGCCTTTTTTGAGGTGTATATTCGCAAAAACCCCGGCTATAAACCTTTTTTACAGGCGGCCTATTCCCAATATCTCAGTCAAGGCCAGGAGTTTAGATGTTTTCTGATTACCCGCGCCTCCTCGGCCGCTTTAGAAGAACTCATCGAAGATTTTATCGCTCAAAATGTCCGTTAATCAGTTATCAGTTATCAGTTATCAGTTCACTGTTTACTGTTTACTGATCACTGAAAAGCTCCCCACTTTCCCACTTCCCCACTTCCAATTCATAATTCATAATTTATCAAAAATGTCGGGGTGAAGACCCTCGTACTGACAGGATGAAACCCCGACCAATATAAAACAGCGAAGCACGATTAAATCCTTGACAGTTTAGCCTTGCATAGTTTACCATGGTAAATATAGTCTGGTAAACAAGATGTTAAAAGCGTTTAAGTACAGAATCTATCCGACCAGTGAGCAATCAGTTTTGCTCGCCAAATCGTTTGGCTGTGCTAGATGGTTTTACAATT